>CBFCZJ010000120.1:0-9732 GCA_965602445.1 uncultured Desulfobacterales bacterium
GAAGACGACGGCGTACATAACGCCGGGGAGATGAGCGACAATGGCTGACCGGTCACAATCTGTCTGGATCACGTCCGTGATCGAAGACTTCATCGCACACAGTCCGGAAAACAATCTCCAGAACCAGACCGGTGAAAAGGCTTTCGAGAATCCGCTTGTGGGCTTTGCCGGCGGTGACGATCCGCTTTTTGACGACTACAAAACCCACGTGGGGCCGTTTCACTGGACCCCGCTTGAAATTTTCCGGATCACCTTTGCCGAAACCCTCATCGAGGCCGAAGAGCTGACCGTGATCAGCTGGATCCTGCCCCAGACCTCCCGAACCCGGGCCGACAACCGCAGACAGGATCGGTTTCCGGCCGAGCGCTGGGCCCGGGCAAGGGTCTTCGGCGAAAAAGTCAATGAAAAGCTGCGGGCCCATGTGGTTCGCCGGCTCGAAGAAAAGGGGATTCAGGCGGTGGCCCCGATGCTTTCACCGCTCTGGTCCAGGGAGATGTCGCCCCGGTACGGATACGCCTCGAAATGGTCCGAGCGCCACGCCGCCTACGCCGCCGGACTGGGGACCTTCGGCCTCTGTGACGGGTTGATCACCGAAAGGGGCAAGGCCATGCGCACCGGTTCCGTGGTGGCCCGGTGCCGGATCCAGGCAAGTCCCCGGCCGTATACGGACCATCACGCCAATTGCCTCTTCTACGCCAAGGGGACCTGCGGCAAATGCATCGAACGATGCCCGGTGGGGGCCATCAGCGAAAACGGCCATGACAAGGAAAAATGCAAGGCCTACATGCGTGGAGAAGTGGTCCGCGGATACATCAAAGAGCAGTATGGGTTCGAGGGCAAGGGATGCGGGCTGTGCCAGACGAAAGTGCCCTGTGAAGCGGTCAACCCGGTGAAGATCCAAAATAAAACCGCCTGACGGCGGCACACGACCTCTTTACAAGCGGCGTTCGAGTTGCTATTGTTTGGCACAATTCGTGTTCCTGGATGAAATCGAATATATCGTGAGCCCCGGAATGAATCCGGGGCTTTTTTTATGGGGCACAGAAAGAAGAAAAAAATGAATTTCGAAGCATTTCATCTTCACCCCGTCGTTGCGGCGGGTGTTCGGGCAGCGGGCTTTACCGCGCCGACGCCGATCCAGACCCAGGCGATTCCACCGGTCATGCAGCAGCGAGACGTCATGGGACTGGCCCAGACCGGCACAGGGAAAACCGCCGCATTTGTTCTGCCGATCCTGCATCGGCTGTTAAAGAGGCAGAGCAGGCGCCCGGGTGCGCTGATCATCGCACCGACCCGCGAACTGGCCGAGCAGATCGAACAGGCCGCCAGGGTGCTGGGCCGAAAAACAAACCTCAGAACGGTGACGATCTATGGCGGCGTAGGGATCAATCCGCAGATTCAGGCGCTCAGGCGCGGCGTGGACATCGTCGTGGCCTGCCCCGGCAGACTCCTGGACCACATCGGCCGGAAGACCGTCGATCTTTCCGGGATCGAGGTGCTGGTACTCGACGAGGCCGACCAGATGTTCGATATGGGCTTTTTGCCCGACATCCGCAGGATCCTGAAGCTTCTGCCCGGGCGGCGGCAAAATCTTTTGTTTTCAGCCACCATGCCGTCCCAGATCCGGAAGCTGGTCAAGGAAATCCTGCAGGATCCGGTCACCGTCCAGGTGGCCGCTTCCGCGCCTGCCAAAACCGTAAGACACGCCCTGTACCCGGTTTCCGCCCACCTGAAAACGCCTCTGCTGCTGAAACTTCTGAACCGCACGGAAACCGGCCCGGTTTTGGTCTTCACCCGCACCAAGCATCGGGCCAAGCGGCTGGGGGAAATACTGCTCAGAGAGGGGTTTCGTTCCGCTTCGCTGCAGGGCAATCTTTCCCAGGGACGCCGGCAGGCCGCCCTAGACGGCTTTCGCAACGGCACCTTCCAGATTCTGGTGGCCACCGACATTGCTGCCCGGGGAATCGATGTTCACCAGGTGTCCCACGTCATCAACTACGACATACCGTCTACGCCCGAAGCCTATATTCACCGCATCGGAAGAACGGGCCGGATGGAAAACTCCGGCGAAGCCTTCACCCTGATTACCGGTGAAGACAAAAAGCTGGTCTGCGCCATCGATCGACTTCTCGGCACCCCCATCGAGCGCCGCACCTTGGAGGGTTTCAATTACGCAGTCCCGCCTCCTCGACGACCGGCCGCCAATTCCCGCCCCTTTCGGGGGCGGCATGCCCGATAAGCCGCCTTTTCTTTTAGAGCGCCTGGAAAAACCTGGTCTAAAAGATTGTGCGATGTCTTTCAGCCAATCCCGGCTGGCATCCGGGCGGGGGTGAACCCCGCCCCTACCTGCGGGGTGGCGATGGCCTCGTAGGGGCGGGCTTTATGCCCGCCGGCAGAAAGATCCCGCAGAAAAATCGCTCAACTTAGAAAAAAATAATGTCCAGATTTTTCGATGCCGACAGCGACAGATCACTGGACGTGTTGTAACAAAAGAAACGGAACGGAACTGTGACAATCCCCGTATTGTCGGACGGACGCGGGGCCCGCACGGCTCCTTTTATTTACATGCTCCTTGTGCTGTGCTAATTTTTTCACATATTCTCAAAAACATATTCTACCGTGAACCGTTGGCCAACATTATCGAGTGCGTCATGACGGAGGTCGGCTATGGGCTTTGCAGAAAATCTCCGGAAGAAGATCGACATCGAAGAAAAAGTGCGCAGGATCCTTGGCCAGTGGGGGCCGCCGGGCAGCGGCCGCCGGATGGACAAACAAATCGTAAAAGAGCTCCTGGAAGAAGGGGGATTCCGCCGCGAGGCGGTCCGGGACCTGGACCTGTACTTTCTGGCCGAGCCGCATCCGGACACCCCCCCCCGCATCCTGGTGCTCGACAACGAGCTGCCCATTTTCGACGCCACGGCCGAAGACGTCGCCATGAGGCGAAGCCCCACGGTCAAGGAGATGATCAGCATTCGAAACGCGGTCAAGATCCTCAAAGACACCGACATCCGGGTCAGCAAGCGGGAAGAATCGTTAGAGCGCCTTCGCCGCCGGCTGATCGATGCGCTCGATCTTTCCTTTACCGAAGCCGACATCGTGCAGATGGCCGACGACGGAAAGCGATCGCTGGAAAAAGACTACACGGAAGGGGTCCGCGACAGCCTTCGCCTGTTTGCCGAACTGCTCGACTTTCAGGCCGCCCCCAGGGCCTTTCAAATGGCCAACTTCGACGTCTACGGCCGGGCAGAGGAGGCCGCGGCAGGAGAAGTTCGCTTCGGCCCCATGGTGCTATACGGAATCATCAAAAACGAGCTGCGGCTCGTGGAAGAACAGAGCAGCAGCAGCCGCCCCGCCGACCTGGAACGGCTAGAGCAGGTGGCCGCCGGAAAAGAGGCGGCATCCCTGGAAAGCGGCCAGGTGTTTGACTGGATGAAGGAGCAAGTCGGTAAACGGCACCCCAACGGCATCCTCGATTGAGCGCTGCCGGCAGGCACCGGCATCATGACGGAAAAAGATGGCATCGACTAAGGAAAACCAAGACCAGGAAAGCCTCCGGCGGCGGATAGGGATTCGGGGCCGGATCTACTTTTTGCTGGGGCTATTGGTTCTGGTGACAACGACCGGCGGCACGGCAACCCTCTGGTATTCCTATCGCATGGAGTCGCTGCTCGAAGGCGTGATCCACAAGGACCTGGCCGCCTTCCAGACCGCTGCGGCGCTTGAAACCGCGCTGGTCAACCAGAAGGGATTCGTTTCCTACTATTTCCTGGATTCCGACCCGAAGTGGCTGCATCAGCTCGGAATCTACCGGGAAGTTTTCCGAGAGCGCCTGGAAGAGGCCCGGAACCAGGCCGATACGCCTGAAGCCAAAGAGATCCTGGCAAATATTTCTGAAGAATACACCGTCTACATTCACGGCAAAGACGAGGTGATCGAGCTTTACCGGTCCGGGCAGCGGGAAACCGGGGTGCGCCTGCACGCCGAGATCCGGTCGCGGTTTTTCAGAATCCTGGAGCTTTCCGAAGACTACCGGCAGCTTCACACCCGCCGAATCAGCGATGCCCAACAAAAAAGCCATCGACAACTCATCCACGCGCGGATCGCGACGGTCTCCACCATTTTGTTCGACATTTTCCTGACCGCAATCATGATCGTCTTTCTGCTGAAGCACATCCTCGAACCGCTTCGCCGGCTTGCCCTGGAAACCAGTCCCGCCGGCTGTGTCCCGGAAAAAGGCGACGATGTCATGGCCCTGAGCCGAAGCGTTCACGGCATGATGAAGGACATCGACGACACCCATGTGGCCCTGGAAAAGAGCCGGGAGACTCTGCTGCAGGCCGAGAAGATGGCCATGGTCGGCAAACTGGCCGCGGGTATGGCCCACAGCATCCGAAATCCGTTTACCTCCGTGAAGATGCGTCTCTTTTCGCTCAGCCGGAGCCTGAAGCTGAATTCGGAGCAGGAAGAAGATTTCGATGTGGTCACCGACGAGATTCGCCATATCGACACCATCGTCCAGAATTTTCTGGAGTTTTCCCGTCCTCCGAAGCTTCAGGTCAGAACGATCAGCCCCTCCCAGGTGGTCGACATGACCCTTCAGCTTCTGGAGCACCGGCTCAAGGCCTACGATGTCTCGGTGAAGGTGGTTCGCCCCGGCCCCCTGCCCGAGATCCAGGGCGATCCGGAGCAGCTCAAGGAGGTGCTGGTCAACCTGATCATCAACGCCTGCGAAGCGATGGGCCGGGGCGGGCACATCACCATCCGGGAAGTGCGGAAAAACGCCGGAAATAAGAATGCTGCGGCTGCTGTCCTGGTCGAGGACGACGGGCCGGGAATGCCCGCCTCGGTAAAGGAAAAGGTGTTTCAGCCCTTTTTCACCACCAAGGAAGAGGGAACGGGCCTCGGCCTGAGCATCGCCGCGCGGATCATGGAAGAACATGGCGGCGCCCTCGCGGTCGAATCCGAAGAGGGGCAGGGAGCGGTGTTCGTCCTTGCTTTTCCGGCAAAGGAGCCTGCGTGAGTACGATCCTGATTGTCGACGACGACGACCAGCTCAGAAAGAGCTTTCACAAGCTGTTGACCGAAGAAGGCTACCAGGTGCAAAGCGCCGCCTCCGGCGAGGCCGGCCTTGACCTTCTTTCCGAGACAGTGCCCGACCTGGTCATTGTCGACCACCGGCTGCCCGGGATGAGCGGGCTGGAAACGTTCCAGCGGATCCATAAACGCGAGCCGAAGCTGCCGGTGATCGTCATGACGGCTTACGGCACCACGGAAACGGCGATCGAGGCGACCAAGCTCGGCGCCTACGACTACATCCTGAAGCCCTTTGACATTCCCGAAACGCTGACCGTCATTCGTCAGGCCATCGAAGCCGGCCGATTCATGCGTTCGCCGGTGGAGCTGGACGCCGCTCCCGGTGAAAGCGTCCAGGAGGCGATCATCGGGCGAAGTGCACCGATGCAGGAAGTCTACAAGGCCGTCGGCCGGGTGGCCCCCACCGAGGCCACGATTTTGATCCGCGGCGAGTCCGGCACCGGAAAAGAACTGGTGGCAAGAGCCGTCTATCAGCACAGCAGCCGTGCAGACAAGCCGTTTCTGGTCATCAACTGCGTGGCGATTCCGGAAACCCTGCTGGAAAGCGAGTTGTTCGGATACGAGAAAGGCGCGTTCACCGGCGCCTCCCACCGGCGGGTCGGAAAGATCGAGCAGGCCAACGGCGGGACCGTGTTTCTGGATGAAATCGGAGACATGCCCCTCAGTCTGCAGGCCAAGATTCTTCGCCTACTTCAGGAAAAAAGCATCGAACACCTGGGGGGGCGGGACACGATTCCGGTGGATGTTCGAATCATCGCCGCCACCAACCGGGATTTGGAGGCCGCCATCGAGCAGGGCCGGTTTCGCGAAGATCTCTATTACCGGCTGAAGGTGGTCACCATCTGGCTGCCCCCGCTTCGGCAGCGGAGCGAAGACATTCTGCTGCTGGCCGAGCACTTTCTGGCCCGGTATTGCCGGGAAGTGGGCACCGAAAACCGGGGCCTTTCCCAGAAGGCCATGGAAAAGCTCAAGCAATACCGCTGGCCCGGCAATGTCCGGGAGCTTTCCAACACCCTTCAAAAGGCGGTCATCTTCAACCGGTCAGGCCGTATCGGGTCTCGGGAAATCATTCAGGCCGTCGGAGAAGAAGCCGAAGAGGAGGCCCATGCCTTTGCGGCCGGCGAGGCGGCTTTGCGCGAATGGATCCGGGACCGGATCAAAGGCGATGACCGGGCGGAAAACCGATTCGATGCCTGCATCGACTACATCTCAAGCCTGCTCATCAGCGAGGCGCTGAACATGACCGGCGGAAACCGTTCCCAGGCCGCCAAACTTCTGGGGATGTCCCGTCCCACCCTTCATTCGAAGATCGACAAGTACGGCCTGAAACTGGAGACGTCGGTCAAGGAAAATAGGGAGAACTGATCCCGAGGATTCTCGTTTCCTCATAGGAAATCATGCCAAAATGGCACAGTTTCCTGTTGGATCAAACTGACCGCCTCAGCGGTCAGCGGCGGGGCTCGTATGAAACTATCTCCAAACAAGCACCAAGCACCAAATCACAATTACCAAACAAATCCCAAGCACCAAATTACAATATCCAAACAAGGATAAAAGCCTTTCTAAAGGTACTTGTTTGGAATTTGGTCCTTGGGATTTGTTTCACTGCCCATTTTTACAGGATGTAAAAAACCTCGACACCGCTGTCCCGCCTCCGTGGGCTCCTTCTCGTTTCGCTGTTTTGCCCTCTATTAGAAAAAATCACGTGTTTCCGGATGGATCCGCTTTCATTTCTCCGGGTCGGACCCCTGGCACGGGCCTTGCTCTTGGCTGGGGTAGCGGCTTTGTGGTGGGTGTGCCGCTGTGTACCGGAAACCGACAAGAAAGGGGAAAGCATGGGGTCCAAACCAGTCAAGAAGCTCATGGTCGCCTGTGATCTGTCCGATTATTCCGCCCGGATCATGAACTACGCCGTAGGCCTGGCCGAAGAAGTGGGATGCGATCTTGTGGCGGTCAATGTGATCAACCAGCGGGATGTGGAAATGGTGGAAAGAGCGCTGACCGGCTACGCCAACTTCGTCATAGGCGAATATATCGAAAATCAACAAAAAGAGCGCTCGGCAGTGATCCAGAAGCTCATCAAGGAGAGCGCAGGGCAGGCGCTGGAAGCCAGGATCGTGGTTCGCATGGGCATCCCCTTTCAGGAGCTTGTCGCCGCGGTCAAGGAAGAAAATGCCGATCTGGTGGTCATGGGCACCAAGGGGCGGGGGAATCTGGCCGGTGTTCTGCTCGGATCGACGGCTGAGAAGATGTTTCGCCGGTGTCCGGTTCCGCTTCTCAGCGTCCGGGTGGGTAGCCTGGAGCGCAAGCTGTAAGGAGGTGTCTATGCTGGTCAAAAATTGGATGAGCCAAAACGTGGTTTCGGTGAGCATCAACGATACGATGGATTATGCCATTCGGCTGCTCAAAGAGCATCGCATCAAAATGATGCCGGTCCTGGACAATGACACCATCGTGGGCGTGGTCACAGACCGGGACCTGAAACGCGCATCGGCATCCGATGCCACAAGCCTTGAAATCCACGAACTGCTGTATCTGATTTCCCGGATCCGTGTGGGCGACATCATGAGCCGCAACCCGGTAACGGTCCCTTTGGATTACACCGTCGAAGAGACGGCGCAACTCCTGCTGGAGAAAAATATTTCCGGAGCCCCCGTGGTTGACCGGGACAACAAGCTCGTGGGGGTGATCACCCAGTCCGATCTTTTCCGGGTCCTGATCGCGCTGACCGGGTTCGGCAAAAAAGGGGTTCAGTTCGGCTTCGAAGCTGAAGACCGGCCCGGCTCGATCAAGGAACTGGCCGATATCATCAGAGAGTCCGGCGGCCGGCTGGCGAGCATCCTCACGTCCTATGAAGGGGTAAAAGAGGGTAGACGGAAGGTTTACTTCCGGGCCCACGGGATTGACCGTGGCACCATCGATGCTCTCAAACAGCAGCTGCAAAAAAAGGCGGCGCTGCTCTACGTGGTCGACCACCGGGAAAACCGGCGGGAGATTTTTGACGATATGCCGGCTGCTGGCCGGACTGGAGGCAGAAAATGAAAAAAAAGCCCATGGAGCCGAGCAAGAAAATCCTGCTGCCGGTGGACGGATCCCAACGCTGCCTGGAGACGGTGAAATACGTCGCACACTACGCGCCGTTTCATTCCATGAAGGCGGTCCTGTTCAATGTATTCAGCGATGTCCCCGAATGCTACTGGGACCTGGAACGGGAGCCGAAAAGCGTCAAGGCTGCTCTTCACGTCCGAGCGTGGGTCAGCCAGAAAAAGAAGGAAATGGAAGAGCACATGGAAAAAGCCCGGCAAATTTTGCTGCGGGGCGGTTTTGAGCCCGATGCCGTCTCCGTCCAGATTCATTCCCGGAAAAAGGGTGTGGCCCGGGACATTCTCAAAGAGGCGCAGCGGCGTTACACGGCGGTGGTCCTCCGGCGGCGCGGCGCCACGGGCCTGCGAAACATCACGCTGGGAAGCGTGGCCACAAAACTCATGGAAAGGTTGACCTGCTGTCCGCTGATCATCGTCGGGCGAAAACCGATGAGCCGCCGGGTGCTCATCGGGGTGGACGGTTCCGAGGGGGCCGGCCATGCAGTGGATTTCGTGGCAAAAACGCTGGACGGGCTGGACTTTTCCGCCCACCTGGTCAATGTGATTCGCGGGACCTGCACCGAGGTGGCCGGCGAAGAAGGAGAACCCGCCGCTCCGGTGCACCCCTTGAAAGCCGAGGAAGAAATCATTCCGGTGCTGGAAGATGCCAAGGCCCGGCTCCTGGAGGCGGGATTTACCTCGGACCGGGTCACCTGGCGGGTGATCACCGGGGTGAAAAGCCGGGCGGCAGCCATTGCCGAGGAAGCCGAAAAGGAAGACTGCGAGACGATTGTCGTGGGCCGAAGGGGACTTTCCGGCGTGAGGCAGTTTTTTATCGGCCGGGTCAGCAACAAGGTCGTTTTTTTGGCCAGAAAGAACACCGTCTGGGTGGTGACCTAAATGCTCGATGGCATCATTTCAGCGACGTATTTCAGATGAAACAGGCAGTATCCCATAATTTTAGGCATTTAAGCTCATTTTAGGCATTTTAGGCATTTCCAATCTCAGCGCGGTGAAACCATCGGTACCATAGCCCATATGCACTCAGTAACCGGCAGCGGGCCGTCCACTGCGTCGGCGGCGCCGCGGAAAGGAGCGAACCATGAAAGAATTCAGCAGAATTTTGTTTCCCGTGGATCTTTCCGAGATGTCCCCGAAGATCGCAGAGGCGGTTGCGATGATGGCGCGCAAGTTCGACGCCGAAATCCATTTGTTGTTCGTCGCCCGGGTGTTCGAATACATGGCCAGCATCTATGTCCCCCACCCCTCCATCGACAGCTTCCACAAAGAGATCATGGACGGGGCCGAGCGCAAGCTGGCCGAATTCACCGAGGAACACTTCAAGAAATTTTCCCGGGTCAGGAAAACGGTTCGGGGCGGAGACATCCCAGAGGAGATCATTGCCTACACCCGTGAGGAGGGAATCGACCTGCTCATCCTGGGAACCCACGGGCGAAAAGGGATCGATCGGGTCGTCTTCGGTTCGGTGGCAGAGCGGGTCGCCAAAATGTCGCCTGTTCCGGTTTTGCTGATCAATCCGTATCAAGGCAGATAG
>CBFCZJ010000121.1:0-9707 GCA_965602445.1 uncultured Desulfobacterales bacterium
CGGCTGGTCAAGGCGCCGTGAGGCGAGCTCATGAAAACACCCTCCAGATGGATCGACAATCCCGGACGGACGGATCACTGCCGACCGGGGCAACGCGGGGCAGGACGTTACCAGAAAAACCTGGGCCCGGGAGGTAACGGATGAAAAAGACCTACCGGTTTTACATGGTGGACGATGATCCGATCACCATCCAGGTCATGACCCGCATCCTGACCAAGCAAAACCATACGGTTTTTTCCAGCCTGTCCAGCTCCGAGGCCGTGGCCGAAATTCTCCGCCTCAAGCCGGACTGCATCCTGCTGGACATCATGATGCCTGAAATGGACGGCATCCAGCTGTGCCATCAGCTTCGGAAGCACAAATCCCTGGCCAAAGCCAAGATCGTCATGGTCACCAGCAAGTTTTTCGAATCCGATCGGGAGCGGGCCTATAAGGCGGGCGCCGATGGATACATCCTCAAACCGGTCGACCCGGATCGATTGGCCGATCAGCTGGTCCGCATCATCGAAGACGGCATCGAACTGACATTCTGGGGGGTTCGGGGCACTTTGCCGGTGCCCGGCAAAAGGACCGTCCGATACGGCGGCAACACCAATTGCGTGAGCCTGTCGTTTTCCAAGGGCCAGCTTTTTATATTCGATGCGGGCACCGGCATCAAGGAGTTGTCCGACCACCTGATGCGGGAAAACCCGAAAATGTTCAACGCCAAAATCTTCATCTCCCATCCGCACTGGGATCACATCAACGCCCTTCCCTTCTTTGCTCCCCTTTATGTGCACGGAAACAACTTCGAGATCTGCGGACCTTCCCAGAGCCAGGTCAGCATCGGCGATATCCTCTCTGCCCAGATGGACGGGATCCATTTTCCGATACAGATCAAGGAATTCGGGTCGAACATCCAGTTTCGAGACCTGACAGAGGGGCAGATAGACACCGACGGCATCGAGGTTCGGGCAATGCTCCTCAATCACCCGGGCCATTGCCTCGGTTACCGCGTGCAATACAAGACCCGGTCGGTCTGCTATATTACAGACAACGAACTGCTGCCCGAGTCCAGTCCGCACTACGACGCCAATTACATCGAAAAACTCACCCGATTCGTATACAAAACCGACGCGTTGATCACTGACGCCACCTATACCGACGAAGAATACGAAGGCAAGATGTTCTGGGGACATTCTTCGCTTTCCCGCGTTGCCGCCCTGGCCGACAATGCCCGGGTCAAACAACTGTTTCTCATCCACCACGATCCGGACCAGACCGACAAGGACATCGACGCCAAGCTGAAGCTGACCCGGGCGGCGCTTCGCCGAATGAAATCGCCGGTTCGCTGCATCGCCCCCCGGGAAAAGCAGGTGTTTGTTCTCTGACGATGCAAATCTTTCTTCTGATCCTTCTGGCCGTGCTCTATGCCCTATGGCCCTTTGACCTGATCACAGACCTGGTGCCCGGCCTGGGCTGGATCGACGATGCCGCGCTGATCTACCTGGTCTGGTACCTGTATCGCAAAATCCGCGGCACCGCTTCTGCCGGGGCTCGCTTCAGCGGTCCGGGCGCCGCTTCCGGCTCCGGCGGCGGTGAAGACCGTTCCGGCCCCAAAGACCCCTTTGACATTCTCGGCCTGCCCCAAAACGCCCCGCCGGAAGAAATCGCCCGGGCATACCGGCAGCTTGCCGCAAAGTATCATCCCGACAAAGTCCAGCATCTCGGAGAAGAGTTCCAGCGCCTGGCCGAGGAACGCTTCAAGGAAATCCAGGCGGCCTATGATGAACTGAAAAAGCAGGGAAAGGCGTGATTGGTGTTTGGTGTTTGGTTGTTTCGTGTTTGGTGTTTGGTTGTTTTTTTCAGCGATGTGTTGAATTTCCGGCATCCGAGCCGCCCCCCATCGGCATCCGGCCGAACCAAGGTGGAGGATTCCGGATAAGCGCATTCCGGAAATCAGAAATGGACGACATAAAAACCGCACACCTTGAAGCGGCGTTCGAACGACAGGTCCTGCGAGGCCTGGCGGCCGAATGGACCGCGGCGGCAGACGGACTTGACGCGCCGTACGACGACATGATCCGGCTGCCGGTGTTCGCGCTTCGGGACCTGGGGAGTCGTCTCGGACAATGGCACCCGGCGCGGCTCGAGATCTGCCTGAACCGCCGATTGGTCAGCGACCATCCCTGGGACGCGGTACGGGAGGTGCTTTACCATGAAATGGCGCATCAACTGGCAGACGTTTTGCCCGGTGGAAAGGACGAACCTCCCCACGGCCCGGCATTTTTGAGCGCCTGCCGGCGGATCGGGGCAAATCCCCGTGCCTCGGGCATCTATCCGACGCTTCATGAGCGGCTCAAGTCAGGCGACATGGAGAAAAACGACCGGCTTTTGCTGCGGATTCGTAAATTGCTGGCGCTGGCAGGCAGCAAAAACCGTCACGAGGCAGAGGCGGCCATGCTCAAGGCCCACGATCTGATCCGAAAGTACAATATCGATCGGCGGAGGCTGTCTTCCGATATAGACTTTACGAGCATATTTCTGGGAAAGCCCGCCTTGAGGCACTTTCGGGAAGCCTACCATCTGGCCCGGCTGCTGCAGGAATACTACTTTGTGGAAGGCGTCTGGGTATCGGCCTGGGTCCTTCAAAAAAACCGGATGGGACGCGTTCTGGAAATCAGCGGCACCGGCCCCAATGTCAAGATGGCTGCATATGTGTTTGACTTCGTTCTCGGCTTTGTCGATGCCGAGTGGCGCAGATACAGCCGGGGAAAACGGCTCAACCGCTATCGGAAAACCGACTTTGCCGTGGGCGTCGTGGAAGGGTTCCGGCAAAAGCTGTCCCGCCCGCCCAAAGCGAAACGAACCGGGCAGCAAGAAGCGCTGGTCTGTGCGGAAGATCCGCTGCTGAGGCGATACATACGCAATCGCTATCCGAGAATCCGCAGTTTTCGCCGTCCCGAAGGCCGGCAGGATGAAGCGGTGCTGGCGGCAGGGATCCGCCGCGGGCGAAAACTGGTCATTGCCAAGGGGATCGAAAAGCAGGGCACCCGCAAGCGGCCGAAACTACTGCCCGGGTGACAGAAGACCCGGCTTCGCCTGCGGCTGCGCCGAGGCAAGCACAGGACGGAGAACGGAAGGCAGATGGCGGGGGGCAGAAAAAGGACAAAAGGGGTCTTTTTTGGTTTTGCGGCTATTTGATTTTAAAAACTACCGATATGCCAGAAGCGCAAAGTTCTCTCACAAACAAATGCCCACTGCCGGGTTTTCCTTTCCTCTTTTTCGTCTTTTGCGTCCCGGCCTTCCGGCTTCCCAGCCTCCCAGCCAAAGAGGCCGCTACATTTTTATGACGAAGTCGATCAGATCGGTACCGTCGGCGGTCGCTTCTCTTCCCAGGCCGATCTTTCCGTCGCCGAGAAGCTGGGCCTCATCTCTTTTCAGGGACAAGTTCTTTTTCCCCTGAATCAGCGCAAAGGTCCCATTCGTGCTCTGATCGACCAGGAAGAATTTCCCGCGCCGGTACTCGATCCTTGCGTGGGAGCGGGACACCCTGCGGTCATTGACGACGATGTCGTTGTGGGGCTGGCGGCCGAGTGTTGCGGTGGGCCTGGATTCATCGATGGTCAGTTCCTGTCCGGCATACGTCAACTCGAGTCGGTATTGGAGAGCGGGTGTTTTCATGGCGTCTTCGTCGAGCATCACCGTGACGTCCTGCCTCTCCCAGACCACCTCGTAAATCTTGACCTCTCCCCCTTTTCCCTTGATGGATGTCTGGTCGATCCATCGGGTATTTGCCCGGTGCTTGTCGGCCAGCATATTGACGGTGTCTTCTGTGGTAAAAATCTGCCGCTCTTTGGCCAGTTGAACCATTCGGGCGGCAACATTGACTGCATCTCCAAAGACATCTCCACCTTCGTTGATCACGGGGCCGAAATGAAACCCGACGTAAATGTTGGGCGCGGCGATCTCCGGCTTTTCTTCGATGGTGATGTCCTCGAGGCAATGCTGCATCTCCATGGCCGCCTCGACGACATCGTCCGGCGTGGAAAAGGTGCACATGATTTCATCGCCGATGGTCTTGATCACGCGCCCCTTGTGACGGATGGTGACGTCGGAAAGGAGCATGAGGCATCGGCCGATCAGATTCTGGGCGATTTTGTCTCCCAGCGTCTCATAGAGGGCCGTGCTTTGTGCAATGTCGGCAAAAAGGATGGCCACCATTTCTGTTTTTCTTTCCGTCATCGCCCGATTCCCGTGCAGGGTGAACCTTATAGGATCCGACAGATCACGACGCTGGCGTTGTCCTTGCCGCCGGCTTCATTGGCCGAATCGACCAGCCGGTTGGCAATTTTGTCCATTGCGTCGTTTTCGCTCAAAATTCGAATCATTTGATCGGTGGAAACCATGTCGGACAGCCCATCGCTGCAAAGGATGTAGACGTCCCGGCGGCGCGAGGCTTCCCACGCGGTTTCAGCGGTCACGCCGGCCGCCGGTCCGATGGCGCGGGTAATGATGTTTTTGTTGGGCGCGTTTCCCTGCCGCCCCGTGCGCTCCCATTCTTTTCGTGCGGAATGGTCCGCTGTCAGCTGGGCGAGTTCCCCCCGACGCCACCGGTACAGCCGGCTGTCTCCGATATGAAACCAGAGGATGCGATGGTTTCCGGCAAAAATCAGCCCCACGACCGTGGTGCCCATATACCGGGTGAGACTCTCGGCCTGGTTTATGGAAAAGAGGGCGTCGTTGGCGTTTCGGACGGCGTCGTCGATGAGCGAGGTCAAACAGACGATCTCAGGAGGCACGCCGCTGCCCTCTGTAATGTTGCCAAGCTCCGAGATGACCACCTCCGGCTGCAGGTGCGACTGGATGATCTCAACGGTCCGGTTGGCGGCTTCCGCCCCTCTTTCGTGCCCCCCCATCCCATCGGCCACCAGCAAAAAGGTTCCGGAAGGATCCAAATAAATCGCGTCCTGGTTTTCGGAACGAACCCGGCCCATGTCGGTCACGCCGACGGCTTCCATACTTTCGTTTTTGACCTGCATCTGTTCGCGCTGGGAAGGACTCATGGGGCAATTGCTCATAACTGCGGAGAATTAAAGGTTGATCCACTATACAAAGTTCTTGCCGGGTGTCAACCTTTTCCCGTTCACGCAACGCCGCACCGCTGCCGAAGACTGGTCCTTTTTTCGACATCCGCTGCATCTCGGCGGGAAAACATTGCCGCCGGTCTACTCGGTCCGCTGGCATATCACAGGCCGCTGCCGGGTCCCGGAGATGGGATGGTCACTTGACATCGAATCATATTGCTTTTATAAATCAGTAAATTATAGGGATTGTCATAATTCCGTTCCGTTTCATCCGGCCTGGCTTGCCCCTGGATGAACAACTTTCGCGATGCAAAGGCAGTTTGACAATCCCCTTTACGAAAACCCGGTCCGAAAGGGGCCGGTTCCCGGCATGGGTCATGGTTTTGCCAAAATCGATTATCACCGTCCAAGCAACGCCCCTCTTCTTTGGTGCGTCTCCGGCTCATTTCGACCTTTTTGCCGCCTCCGGATTGGTCCATGAGGCGGCCGGCCGCGACAAGGCCCTGATCATCAAGGGAAAAACGCGATCGTCGCGCCGGTCCGTTCAGTGGAGATGAAGCCGTGAGGCCCACATACACCGTTGGCGCCTGCTCTGACCGGGGACGGCGAAAAACCGTCAACGAGGACGCTTACATTTTCCTTCCGCCCGAAGAAGGGCAGCGTCATTTCAAGGGGCTGCTGCTCGCCCTGGCAGACGGCATGGGGGGGCGGGCAGGAGGAGACCAGGCGTCGAAAATCGCTGTAAACACCCTGTTGAAGGTATTTTATAAAGATGCTTCGACGGACATTGCCGAATCGCTGGAACGCGCTTTTACCGAGGCTCACAAGGCGGTGATCAAAGCCGGGGACAAGGACGTCCGGGTCCAGGGGATGGCCACCACCCTTACGGCGGCTGTGGTTGTCGACGACTACCTCTATCATGGCCATGTGGGGGACAGCCGGGCCTACATCGTGGAAGCCGACGCCATTCGATGCATCACAGAGGATCACTCCTTTGTGGCCAGTTTGGTCAAGGCCGGCGCGATTACCGCCGAAAAGGCCCGGACCCATCCCCAGCGGAACGTCATCACCCAGGCCGTGGGCGCCTCCGAGAAACTTCGAATCGATATTTCCCGAAAGCCGCACCGGCTCGAAAATGGCAGCAGTGTTCTTTTGTGCTGCGATGGATTATATAAAGACCTTAGAGATGAAGAGATTCTGGAGGCGATCCGGAAAGCGCCCGACCCCCAGGCGGCTTGCGAGACACTGATCACCATGGCCAATGAGCGCGGCGGTTCGGACAACATCACGGCGGTGATGGTTCGCATCGACAGAAGCCAAGCGCCTGCCAATTCATTGCTGCGCGTCCTTGATGCGAGGTAGGGTTCTATGATCGGAGAAAAGTTCGGAGATTATGAAATCGTCGGCTCTTTAGGCAAGGGCGGCTTCGGCAGCGTCTGGAAAGGGGTCGACAAAGAAGGGACTCCGGTAGCCATCAAAGTGCTCAACCCCCAGGTTCTGGACAACCAGAAGGTGGTGAAAAAATTCTTCCATGAGGCGATGATCCTGGCAAAGCTGGACCACCCGGGAATTACCCGCCTGCTGGAATTCTTTCCGGATGGAAACAATTACGCCATCGTTATGGAATATGTGGAAGGCGTGGAGCTGAAAAAAATTCTGCAGCAGCAAAAGGGGCTGCTTCCTTTCGATATCGCGTTGAAAATCGCCAAGCAGGTCCTCGACGCCTTTCAGTACGCGATGCAAAACGGCATTTTGCACCGGGACATCAAGCCCGGCAACATCATGATCGACAAACACGGCAACGCCAAGATCATGGATTTCGGCATCGCCAAAATGTCCTCCACCGCCTCCCACGACACCGCGGCAAGCATGCTCTCGGTCCACTATACGGCGCCGGAACGATTCGACCAAAGCCGGGAGGTAGACGCCCGGTCAGACATCTACTCCCTGGGGCTCGTGTTATACGAAATGTTCGCCGGCCGGCGCCCGTTTTCGGCTACGGAAACCTCCCAGATCATGTTTTCCCACCTCAACGAGATTCCGGATTCTCCTTCAAAATTCGTCCACTCCCTTCCACCGACCGTCAGCGGGGCCATTCTCAAGGCCCTGGAAAAGGATCCCGAAGATCGTTTTCAGGACTTTGGCGAGTTCAGCCGCGCACTGGACGCAAAGGGCGAAGACGACCCCGAGGCCACCATTCTCACCAACGACGACATCACCATCATCATGGACGCGGCCCGGGAGAAATCCGGCGCCGGCTCGGGTATCGGCAGGCACGCTGCCGCCATAAGGAAACATCCGCTCGGGTTTATCGCCGCCGCAGCCGGGATTTTGCTCATTTTCGCCGTAGCCGGATACGTTTACCTGCAACCTTCGGCCGAGGTGTTGCCGCTCTCCGGCGACAAGGCCGTCTCTGCCGCCAAGGCACCGGAATTATCAGAATCCAAGAACAGCAATGAATTGGTGGAAGTCGGGAAACCCGCCGACGGGATGCCGCTGGTGAAAATTCCCTCCGGAAAATTTACCATGGGCTCTGACAAATACTCCGCCGAGCGCCCGGTGCAGCAAATTTTTCTGGATGAATACGCCATCGACAAGCACCTGGTGAGCAATGAGCAATTTTCCAAATTCATCGAAGCCACCGGCTATGTCACCGATGCGGAAAAAGAGGGCACCGGCATGGTGCGAATCGGCCGGCGCTGGAAAAAAGTCGACGAGGCAAACTGGCGGATGCCCGACGGTCTGATCGGCATCGAGGGAAAGGAGAACCATCCGGTCAGCCAGGTGTCTTACAACGATGCCCTTCAGTACTGCCGGTGGGCCGGCAGGCAGCTGCCCACCGAAGCCCAATGGGAAAAAGCCGCCCGGGGGACCAACGGCAACGAATACCCTTGGGGAGATCAGGAGCCTGACGCGGCCATGGCCAATTTCGACAACCTGGTCGGCACGACGACACCGGTGGACCGCTATGAAAAAGGCCAAAGCCCATACGGAATTTTCGATATGGCCGGAAACCTCTATCAATGGACGGCGGACTGGTACGCCACAGGGGAACGGGCCGCAAAAAATCCCACAGGCCCGGAAAATGGAGAGGAGCGGGTCGTCAAGGGAGGATCCTTTATCGAAGGCATCGAGAGCCTTCGATCCGCCAACCGGGATCGCTACCCTCCGAATTTCAGCAGTTTTCTTTTCGGCTTTCGGTGCGCAGAAATCGAATCCCCGTGAAAGGTCGACGACCTTTCACGGGGATTTGATTTCCAGTAGGGGCTCGGATCCAATTCGACTCGATCGTATCCGGGGACGTTGAATCCTTCACCGCCGGCACCTTGGCCTCGGCTTGACCCTGCTCTAAAAATAATCGCGAAGCGATTCATGCAAATAAAAATCGGCGCGGCGCCCGTTTAGGCGCCGCGCCGATTTTTATTTGTTGAGGGCGTTGAGTACCTCGTCGGTGATGTCCACCTCCGGATCGAGATAGCCGATGGCGTTGGGGTCTTTTAAGATGATCGTGTATCCGTCTTTTTTGGCGACCTCCTTTAAAACACCGTCCGCCTCTTTCAGGATGACGGCCACGACCTCCCGGTCTTCGCGAAGGATGTCCTCCTTGGCGTCGCTGACCATTTTCTGATAATCCTCAAAAGACCGCTTCAGCTCGGCCCGCCGGTCCCGGCGGTCCCGGGGATCCAGTTCATCCCAGTTTTGGTCGAGTTCGTCTTTCTCCTTGTTGAGATCTTCAAGTCTCCGGCTCAATTCGCCCTCTTTGGCCTTGCGCAACTTCTGGATGTCTTGCCGGGCTTCTTTTCCGATCTTCGATTCACTCACCAGTCGCTGCAGGTTGATGAATCCCACCTTGCCGGCGGCCAACGCCGAACCTGCAAACAACAGCAGGACCAACCCAACCCAAAAGAGGAAATGTGATTTGCGGATCTTCATGGGGTATCATCTCCTTGTTGCCGATTCAGGGTCAAAAGGTATATTGAAAAAATCCGATTTTGGAGTCAATGGGAAAAAAGGAGCAGCCATGAAAAAAAAGGCGCAGATCATCGGGGTCATGGGCGGCGGCAGCGCCTCGCCGGAAGCCGCCCGCAAGGCCCAGCGGCTCGGTGAATTGATTGCCGACCAGGGGTGGATTCTGCTCAACGGAGGGCGCAGTGCCGGGATCATGGAAGCCTCGGCCAAGGGAGCCCGCTCCCGCGGGGGGCTGACCATTGGGATTCTCCCCGACGACCACGCCGGACATACCTCCGAATTTATCGATATCCCGATTCTCACCGGCATGGGAAGTGCACGAAACGCGATCAACGTGCTGTCCTCCCGGGTGGTGGTGGCCTGCCCGGGCGGTGCCGGCACCGTTTCGGAGGTGGCCCTGGCCCTGAAAACCATGCGGCCGGTGATCCTTTTGGATTTCGATGTGGGCAAGCTGTTCGCCGGGGCTGAAAAAAGCGGACTGCTGTTTCGGGAAAGCACACCGGAAGGCGTTGTCGAAAGGATCAAGGCATTGCTGGCCCAGGAGCCATAGCTGATGGCCAAAGAAGCCCTTCGGGCCTGAATCCGGCCCTGCCGCTGGCCGTGCCAGGGTTCAAGAGTAAAGATCCGGGCCCGGAGGACCCGGCTTTGAGTTAAGCCCGGAGGGCATGAATC
>CBFCZJ010000122.1:0-9705 GCA_965602445.1 uncultured Desulfobacterales bacterium
ATGGCAGCCGGGTTCATGGCCATGATGGCCTCCATCTTGCCCAAGGTGACCGGCAGCATCTGGCCGGCGAAGAAATCGATGCTCTTGATCTGCCCCTCGTAAAAGGCCACGTCTTTTTTCTTTGCCCCTTTTTCGAGCTTTTGCGCCGCCAGCACCGCGCGCCAAAGCAGCATCCAGGCCATGACCACGTCACCGGTGACCATCATGAAGGGGTGCGCGAAGGAAAACGCTTCCAGGACCTTGGGGGACATGGCCGTGGCCCCGATGTGCATGCCGACCTCGGCCAGCCGGTTGATCGCCTTTTCCGTGGCGGCGGCCGGCGCTTGAAGCGTGTCGATCTGCTTGGCCTGGGCCACGATCTGCTGCATCTCGCCAATCAGGTCCATGACCGGCTTTCCCTTGTTCATCCCCAGCTTTCGACCCAGCAGGTCCATGGCCTGTATGCCGTTGGTCCCCTCGTAGATCAGGGTGATGCGCACGTCCCGCAGAAGCTGCTCCAACGGGTAGTCCTTGATGTAGCCGTATCCGCCGTATACCTGTAGCGCCGTGCTGCAGATCTCAAAGGCCCGCTCCGTGACGTACCCCTTGCAAATCGGGATCAGCACGTCGATGATCCCCTGCCACCTGGCCTTTTCGTCTGCATCTGCGGCCACCTTGATGCGGTCCTCGCAAAGCCCGGCATAGTAAAGGAGGCTTCTCATCCCTTCGGTGAGCGCTTTCATGGTGATCAGCATCCGCCGCACGTCCGGGTGCTGGATGATCGGGACCGACGGGGCGTCCTTATCCATCATCTTGAGCAGGTTTTTGCCCTGGACCCGCTCCCTGGCATAGTTGAGCGCGTACAGGTAGGCATTGGATGCGCAGGTATAGCCCTGCAGCCCCACCAGGAGCCGGGCCTCGTTCATCATCAAAAACATGGCCCGCATGCCCTTGTTTTCCTCGCCCAAAAGCAGCCCCCGGCACCCGCCTTTTCCGCCCATGGTCAGCGAGCAGGTGGAATTGCCGTGGATGCCCATTTTCTCCTCGATACCGGTGCAGACCACATCGTTGAATTCGTTTAGGCTGCCGTCCTCGTTCACCCAAAATTTTGGCACGATGAACAGCGAAATCCCCTTGGTCCCGGCAGGGGCCCCCTCGATCCGGGCCAGGACCGGGTGGATGATGTTTTCGGCCATGTCATGCTCGCCGCTGGAAATGAAGATCTTGCTGCCGGTAATCGAATAGGTGCCGTCGTCGTTTTTGACCGCCGCTGTGGTCAGGGCGCCCACGTCGGATCCGGCTTCGGGTTCGGTAAGCAGCATGGTGCCGGTCCATTCGCCGGTGTACATCTTCTTTAAAAACATCTTTTTTTGCAGCTCGGTGCCGAAGGCTTCCACGAGTTTTCCGGCCCCGTGGGTCAGACCGGAATACATCATGAAGGCGTAGTTGGCACCCACCAGATAGTCGCTGGCCGCAAGGGCCACGCAGGTAGGCATTCCCTGGCCGCCGTATTCCGGGTCTTCGGGCATGGCCAGCCATTCGCCTTCCTTGTAAAGCTCCCACACCCGGTGGAAGCATTCCGGCACGGTCACCTTTCCGTCTTCGAAAACGCACCCTTGCCGATCACTTTCCTCCCGGGTGGGCAGGATCTCTTTGAGGGCCAGGTTCCGGGCCTCGGTCACGACCATATCGATAGTTTTTTTCGTAAACTCCTGGAAACGCTCGTGCTCGCTGAGTTGCTCCACCTCGAACTGTTCATGAAGCACGAAATCGATGTCCCTGCGGTCTGCGATAATCTGTGCCATAATTGCCCTTCTCCTTTTTCCCGGATGGCGTGCATACGGCCCAGGGGCCGCGATGATTTTTTCAGTCTCGGTCGTCGACTCCAATGCCGCGGACAAATAGATCGACCAGAGGATCGGCCATGGAGGTCAGGTCGTAGTCCTTTTCGGCATGGAGCCAGGTGTTGATCACTTCGTCCACCGCACCGATGATAAAGCGCCGCACCAGGCCGAGGTACAGCTCCTTTCGCATGCTTCCTTCCTGCTGGCCCTGTTCGACGATTTCAGACACGATGTCCATATACATTTTCGACATCTCGCGGATCTGGGGTTCCGCCCGGCGGCTGGTCCGGTGCGTTTCGGACTGATAGACGACGGCCATGTTCCGGTCCTGCTGGAATTCTTCCAGGTGCCGCCGAATCAGGCTTCGCAGCTTTTCGATAGCGGATCCTTGGCTGTCGACTCCCTCTCGGAAGCGTTCGAACACCTGCTTGGTCTTGTAGCTGAAAAACTGGACGAGGATGTCTTCCTTGTTCTTGAAATAGAGATAGATCGTTCCATCTGCCACCTGCGCTTCTTTGGCGATCTGGGAAATGGTCGACTGGAAAAATCCCTGTTCTGCAAAGACCTTGATGGCTGCTTCCAGGATTCGGTGATATTTATCGTTGTTTTTGGTTTTCAAGCTGATGAAACGCTCCTTTTGCCGGGCGATGGTCCCCCCGCAATCTGAATGAATGTTCATTCATTTATCAGCTCATCGATTTCTCTGTCAAGAAAAATACACCGGACGGTTAAAAAACCTTCAAACATGGATTTTCTCTCATCTTCCCGACAAAAAGCCGCGGTTCGGTAGATTTGGATTCGGGGTGAACAGCGCTTCAGTGACGGGCTCCGCCCCTTTTTGACAACTTCCCTGCCCTGTGACAATTTTGGTTATCATGAACCTTAGCCCGGATATTTCACGCCCCTGAGGTGTCCATTGGCAAGGCAGTCAAGGGCGCAGCCGTAGTCGACCTACTGCAAGCCCTTGATAACGCAGCCAATGGACACCTCAGGGAGCGCCCTTCAGGGTGAAATTTTTTCTGAAAACAGCTGAAATCGTCCGGTGACAAAGTGTACTTTCGATTCCTATTTCCATTTTTTGACTAAACTGTTGATTCTAAATATTATTATCAACCCAAACAAAAAATTTCATGAAATATCCAGGTTAGGGGAATATGAGCCATGGTGCCGGTCGAAATCGCAAAGGATCTGTTTTTTATTCAGCGGGGCTATCTGAATGCCAACCATTTCGTCTGGCGGGGGGAGCGTCCGGTCCTGATCGACACCGGGTACTTGGACGGCTATGGGGAGACGCTGCGCTATCTGCAGATGCTCGACGTCGATCCGGCCGGTGTCGGGCGGATCGTCAACACCCACACCCACTGCGACCACATCGGTGGGAACCGGAGGATCCAGGAGGCTTCCGGCTGCGAAATCGCCCTGCACCGGATCGGCAAGCACTTCATCGACCACCGCGACGACTGGTCCACCTGGTGGCGGTTCTTCGGCCAGAAGGCCGAGTTTTTCAACTGCACCCGGGCCCTGGAAGACGGAGACCTCATCGACATCGGCCCCCACCGATTCCAGGTGCACTACACCCCGGGTCATGCCGCAGACGGCATCGTTCTGCACTGCCCGAAATCCCGGATGCTGATCTCCTCCGACACCCTCTGGCAGCAGGATATGGCAGTGATGACCCTGGCCGTGGAGGGAAGCCGAGCCCTTTTCGACATGGCCGACTCCATCGAAAAAATTTCGGGTCTGGACGTGAACATCGTCTATCCCGGACACGGCCCCCCATTTACCGATTTTGGCGGAGCTATCGAAAGGTGCCGACGTCGTATCGACCGGTTTTTGGCTGAACCGGAGGCGGTCGGCGCCGATGTCATAAAAAAAATCATGATCTATACCCTGCTCATGCACCGGCAGGTTCCCGCCGACCGGTTTTTCGACCTGGTCAGAAGCGCCCCTTGGTTCGACATCACCGCCGAACGCTATTTCGCAGATGACCGATACGGGGTGTTTCAACGGTTCTTCGGGGAGTTGAAAGAAAGGGGGCTGATCTTGGAAAAGGACGGGGTGTTGACCACACCTGTCCAACCCTAAGTGCTCGGCTGTATGATTTCGGTGGCACTTCTCAGACCAACAAAAGACGTCACCGTCACGAGCGGAGGAGCATCAGAGGGTCATTGCTTGGATGGCGGATCGTCGGAAGGGGTTTCTTCGGCAGTGGACGTGCCCTTCACGGTCTGCTCGATGGTCTGGTAGATTTCCCGGAAAAATTCGGGAAACGCGTTGGGCGACAACCGGCCCATCTCGATAAACTTGACAGCGATCTCCTTGGCGGCCCGCAGGATCTGCTCGTCGACGGAGGCCATGGCCTTTTCCTTCCCTTTAATGGCGGTTGGTAAAAAAATTCCGGCAGCAGCGATTATTTCAACTCATATGGGCGGTGTCAACAGGCGCTGATTGACACGATGCGGGTTATTCTCTATACCTCGGCCCGAACCGATTGAATCCCGCAGCCGCATTTGCCGTCTACACACGCAGCCGCCGGCGCGGACAGGAGGAACCACCATGGAAACGCCTTCGGCCCAGGCACCGCCTTACCGGATCGACCCCCCCGACACCGTGCGCACCGAACCGCTCGAACCGCTCGATTACCAGTACCGGCAGAAGCGGGACATCGAGATCGTGATCGAACAACCCGAGCACACCTCGGTCTGCCCCATGACCGGTCTGCCGGATTTCGGCACGATCCGGATCCGGTACGTACCGGACCAGAAGATTATCGAGCTCAAATCCCTGAAATTTTACCTTCTCCAGTACCGCAACGTGGGCATCTTCTATGAACACATGGTCAACCGCATTCTGGATGATTTGGTGTCGGTGCTTTCGCCCAAACGGTTGGAAGTCAGCGGCATTTTCACCGCGCGCGGGGGCATCACCACCGAGGTGACCGCAGTCCATGAGGGGGTGCGATGAGCCAAGACCGCTTCTGCCGCCGGCGCTGGCCGCCTCTGGCTGCAATCGTTCTGTTCACAGCCGCCTTTTGGCTGTCCGGCTGCACCCTTTATTCGGATTTGAAGATCACCACCCGCGACTGGGATGTCGGGTGGGGCTCGCCCGACCCCGATCTGAAGCGCAAAATCGTCTTTGCCCCGGTGAACAATCGGGTCCCGGCTTTTTCCGGCGGGTTCGCGGAAGTCTTCGAAAAAAGCCTGATCGCGGCCGTCCTGGATGAAAATCCCGATTTCCGGCCGGTCCTTCCCCCGGATCCGGAATTTCCCGAACCACTGAGGAACATTCCTGAAATCCGTCCGGGGCTTATCGACAACCTGGCCGTAGCGGACGCCGGCCGCGGGATCGGCGCAAACGCCGTAGTCATTCCCACCATATACGACATCAGCACAAAGCAGGAACTGCGGGGTTTTTTGCTGTTCAAGGCGGCCAAAAACTTCATTCAATTCACCGTCGGCGTCTCGGCGTTCGACATGGAAACCTGTGCCAAGATTTTCGACCGAACCTACCAGGACGAAGTTGAAATCGACGAATTCGAGCTGGAAACTGTCCGCAAGGACCGCCGGATTCATTCAACGGAACTGGAAAACGCCCTCCAGGAGGCCGCCGAGGAACTGGCAGAGCAGTTCTGCGAACAAACCGAGAAACAGCCCTGGAAAAGCTTCGTGTTGACCGTGGGAGACACCGTTGAGATCGCCGCCGGCAGCGCCGCGGGGCTGGAGAAGGACGATCGGCTCGATGTCTGCGCCCCCGGCCAAAAAATGGAAGGCGTCGACGGCCAGGTTTTTTTCCTTCCGGGAAAACGGATCGCCAAGATAAGGGTCGTCTCGGTGACGCCGGAAGCCGCTGCAGCCGAGGTGGTCTCCCAGACCGAAGAGATCGCACCGGGATATACGGTGCGCACGGCGGCAGAATAAAGGTCGAGGGGTTCATTGGTCGATTCGTCGATTGGGGTGAGCTGACTTTCAAGACCCCCCAGCCACTTGATCAGCCCACCAGTCAACTATTTGAAAAAATAAAGATCCGAGTGCATAGGGCATAAACCAGTAGCCTTGCAAACTTAAATCCGAAATTCGAATATCGAAATCCGAAACAAATTCAAAATTAGAATTTTCGAATGGCTAAAACAAGGTCCAAGGGCAAAAACTGAAAACCTTCTGAATACCTGCTGTTGTTTGGCTAATTTGAATTTTGATCATTTGGGATTGTTTCGGTTTTCGGATTTCGTGCTTCGAATTTTTCTTTCTTCATCCCCCAAGGCGGAGATAGATGCCTCGGACCTGGTCATAAGAACCAGGATTTCTATCCTGCATAAAAAGACGGGGCCGGAGGCCGGACAGGGTGTCCGGCCTTGTCCGGCCCCGCCGGAATCCGGATCCGGCTGGGCCCGCCCCGGGGCGGGTGTTCAGTCCAAGGAGGCATGGTAACGGTTTGGAACTGACCCGGGGCGCCTCGCCGCAGCCGGCTCCGGAAGCCGGTCAGCAGACCCGATAGACCGTCATCGGGCTGTTGAACCCTCTGACGGTCACTTTCGGCAATGGATCTGCAAAAATCTCCCTTCGAACCGCGTCATAGACCGGCCGGCTGACAAGAATCTCTCCGGGGGCCGCCATGGCCGTCAATCTCGCTGCTACATTCACCGCCCTTCCGATGCAGGTGTATTCCTTTTTTCGAAGCGATCCGAGCACCCCGGCAAACACCGTGCCCAACGCAACGCCGATACCGATCCGAAGCCGGAGGCCGCCTTGTCGGCACAACTCGCGGTCGATCGCTCCGGCCTTTTCCTGCATCGACACCGCCGCCCGTACCGCCCGCACCGCGTCATCGCTCCGGGCAACGGGCGATCCGAAAATCACCATGATGCTGTCGCCGATGTGTTTGTCCACGATGCCGCCGAACCGGTAGACGATCTCTCCCATGGGCGCAAAGTAGCGGTGGTTCAAAAAATCGGCCAACTCTTGGGGAGACACCGTCTCGGACATGGGGGTAAAGCCGCGGATGTCGGAAAACAGAATCGTCACCTCGTCGTACCGCGGCTTGAGGACCGAGGCGGACCGTTCGATTTCCCGGTAGACCGGCTCGGCCACGAATTGCCGCAGCCGTTTGCGAATGTTGATATCCCGGATTTGGGCGCGGAGTTCGATGTTGTCGAAGGGCTTTGTGAGAAACCCGTCGATTCCCTCGTTGGTGGCGGCTATCGCCGCGTCCATGGTCGCATAACCTGTCAATATAATCCGGGTGATCTCCGGGTTCATCGCCCCGATCCGGGTGAGGGTCTCCAAACCGTCCATAAAAGGCATCTTGAAGTCGGAAATCACCGTCCCGAACCGGGCAGGGTCTTCCTCCACGACAGAGACCCCCTGGCGGCCGTTTTCCACCGTAAACACCGGATAGGGTTCCCGCTTCAGTGCCCGGGTAACCGAACGCCGCACCCCTTCTTCGTCGTCGATGAACAGCAGCCCGTCCACGGTTGACTCCTTTTCGGCCCTCCGATTCGCCGGGGCATTCAAGGCTCTTATATCAAAATGCATGCCACCGGCGACGGACCTACAGGCGACCGGTCGGTTCTAAACTATATCTATTTGAAATCTAATTAAAAAAAGAGGTCAATGGCGGGATGAAGCCGTTTAGGAATGAAGAGAGATGCCTGTCTTGGAGCGGGAGATGCCGGCGGCAAATGCACACGAGCCGGTGCACTGCTGCCCTAGTGCCTGTGCACCGGCGCTCGGAAAAAGAATCAAGGCAGGCCAACCGCTTTTGCTGATCCGGGCCTGCAATATGAGCGGGGCCGGTTGATCCGATGGCGGGGGGGAGCGATCTTCGGATCGGTGGCCGTTTACATTGATGCAACCCGTATTTTTTCCGGATCGTTGAACCGGCAAACGCCGAGCTGGCCGGCAAACCAGGCGATGACTTCAAAAGCCTCTTGCGTTGTCTCCAACCGGGTGATCGCCTCACGGAACCGACTGGCCCCGGGAAGCCCCTTGGCAAACCATCCCAGCCGGCTTCTCATCATCCGGCAGGCGTGGGGCTCTCCGATGTGGGCCACCGAGGCATCGAGATAGCGGACCATCGCCTCGATTCGCTCCGAGGCGGTCGGCAAACGGGGGGACGATCCCTTGAGGACTGCCAGAATCCGTCTGAAAATGAAGGGGTCGCCGACGGCGGCCCGGCCGACCATCACCGCGTCGCATTGGGTTTGTGCCAGCATGGCCAACGCATCCTCCGGGGAGCCGATGTCGCCGTTTCCGATGACCGGAAGGTGAATCCTCCGTTTGACCTCGGCGATGATCGACCAGTCGGACCGGCCGCCGAATCCCTGGGCCGCGGTGCGGGGATGAATGCAAACGGCGTCCACGCCGCAGGTTTCAGCGATCCGGCACAGGGCAATCGCCTGGTTCCCGGATGGATCCCATCCGGTGCGGATCTTGATGGTCAAGGGAATCGAAACAGCCCTGCGCACGGCGCACAACACCGCCTCGGCCCGGGCAGGGTCCCGCATCAGAGCGGCGCCGGCCCCGGTCTTGACCACCTTTTTCACGGAACAGCCGAAGTTGATATCGACGATGTCTGCGCCGGCATCTTCGACGATTTCGGCGGCGGCAGCCATGACCTCGGGTTCGACTCCGAAAATCTGCATGGCGACCGGCTTTTCCGCTGCAAGGGTGTCGAGCATGGCCGCGGTTTTTTTCGAGCCGTGCACCAGGCCGTTTGCGCTGATCATCTCCGAATAGACCAAAGCGCAGCCGGCCGACTTTGCCAGCAGCCGAAACGGCAGGTTCGTGATGCCGGCCAAGGGGGCCAGCACCGTCGGATTTTCGAGGGCTACCGGGCCGATGTTCATGGATCGTTCCTGGATGCTGGATCGTTAAAGGGTTGATTGGTTGAATGGTTTATTGGTCAAATGGTTTGAGCTCCAGCGGACCGAACGGAGAAAGCCGTTCCTCCCATTTGACCACTCGACCAATCAACCATTCAACTTTTTCCCTCCATTTTTTGGTCTCCCAGCCTCCAAGCGATCCTGCGGCGATGCCGTCGCCGCCGGGTTGGCGTAGCAAAACAGGCACCGATGCCTGCAGGGCTGGTCCCGGTATGAGCCGATGTCGACCGAAATCCGGCAGCCGCATCCCTGGGCTGTTCGCTGTCCGGGGTCCTGTCTGAGCGACAACCGCCCTCCGTACAGCCCCATCAGAATCTCGCTGGGAATACAGGCGGCGGGCCGGACCGTACTTTGCTCCCCTGCCGCCGCCAGCACCTCTTTCTCGCAGCAAGTGTAAAGACGGATCTGTTTCTCTTCCAAAATCCCGGCCATGGATGTAAGCACCAACACCTTTTTTTCCAGGGGCGGATCGATGAGTGAAACGCCGCCGGATCGCGCAGCCCGCCTTCGGACCTTGGCATAGAGATCGAGAAAACTGGTCACACAGCGCCTGACGCCGGCGGCGGCAGCAGCCTCTGCAATGCGCTTGAAATCCCCCAGGTTGTCGTGGGTCCGGCCATCCGGCGTCCGATAAAAGCATACCGGGTCGAACCGCCACTGGATGCAGGCCGGACCGAACCGCCGGGAAAGCGCACCGAGCTGGCTTATCCGCAGCGCCAGGGGCGGCACCCGGGGCTCCAGCACGGAATCTGTGGAGTTGACCGTGAAATTGAAAAAAAGATGATACCCCTTTTCTTTGAGCCGCTCCCCGCAGCCGTTTTCCAGAAAAGAGCCGAAGTCCTTGGACCAGAAAACGATGCTGTGCACCCGATCGGATGCGGCCTCCACCTTGCGAACGGCGCCGGTGAAAGGATGGCGCACCGAAAATTCGCCCCGCTCGATCCCTTCCATGAACCATTTCATGTAAAAGGCCGGAATGTCGGTTCTCCGGGATGCGGACAA
>CBFCZJ010000123.1:0-9638 GCA_965602445.1 uncultured Desulfobacterales bacterium
GGGGGGATTTTTCTCGGCGTAAGACAGCTAAAAGTTCACACGAAACCGGAGTTTCATCTTTGATCAAATCCCGTTCGAGAACGGGACGGCGGGTCTTGAATCTGGAGTTTTGAATCCCCCCACTGCCAGCGACAGGGTTGCCACCGGCACCCATCGAGTCACCGCGGCTGCCTCCGGCCTTGACCGCGGCATGATGCTTGAAGCCTTTTTTATTTCGGCATATACTGAGGCCATGAACTCCTATGCTTATCGGACGACGGGCCTTGCCATCAAGACCCTTTCCTCCTTCCTGCGGGCCAAGGTCCGCATCCACGGTGAAGAGAACCTGCCTTCCGGCGCCTTGATCTTTGTCATCAATCATTTCACGCGAATCGAAACCCTGCTGATGCCCTACCATATTCATCGGCTCATCCGAATGCCGGTCTGGTCTCTTGCCGCACCCGAGCTCTTCAAGGGTGCGCTGGGGACGTTTCTGGACCATGTGGGCACCGTTTCCACGAAAAATCCGGACCGGGACAAGTTGATCGTCCGCAGCCTGCTCACCGGGGATGCGGCATGGATCATCTTCCCCGAGGGACGGATGGTCAAAAACCGCAAAATCATCGAAAAAGGACAGTTTGCCATCTCCTTTGCCGGCGGCCGCCATGCACCCCACACCGGCGCTGCATCCCTTGCCCTGAGAACGGAATTTTACCGCCGGCGTCTGGCAAAAATGCAGCGCAGCAACCCGGAGGAAGTAAAACGTCTTCTCGACCGGCTTCACATCGAAGCCCTTGAACCGGTGCTCGAAAAGAAAACCTTCATCATTCCCGTCAACATCACCTACTATCCGATCCGGGCCCGGGAAAACCTGCTCAGCGTCCTGGCCTCCCGTTTCGTGGGCAATCTTCCGGAGCGGGCCTTAGAAGAGCTGATGACCGAAGGGACCATGCTCTTGTTCGGAGTGGACGTGGATATCCGCTTCGGCGCTCCCATTGCCGTCGCCCCGTATCTGGGCAGCCGCATCATCCAAAAGGACATCGGCGCCGTCCGACCCATCGATTTCGACGAGCCGATTGCCTCGATCCAGGCCATGCGCCGGGCCGCCCTCCGGCTCATGAAGCAGTACATGGCGGCCATCTACGACATGACCACCGTAAACTTCGACCACCTGTTCGCGGCCATGATTCGCGAGCGTCCCGTGGACCGAATCGCCGAAGCGGATCTTCTGCGCCGGGTGGTCTACGTGATCGCCTGCGGCATGAAAAAGGCTGGCGTCCACCGGCATGACACCCTCGAAGAAAGTCCGTTTCATCTGCTCACCGACGACCGGCATCAGCGGTATCGCGATTTTATCGAGCTTGCCGAGGAAAAGGGAGTCGTGCAAAAAGAGGGGGGCTTTCTGATTCGAAATCGATCCCGGTTCGATTCGGTGTTCGATTTTCATCGGGTGCGCATCGACAACCCCTTGGCGGTCATGGCAAACGAGATCGAGCCCCTGACGCGCCTTCTCAAGCGAATCCGCCGCACGGCCTGGCTGCCGCGATTCTGGGTGCGCCGGCGGCTTTCCCGGATGCTCATCGGAGAGGCGCTGGCTGAATTCGACACCGATTATCGCTGCCATTTTCTGGCCAAGGAGTGCAAACCGGTTGGAATCGGTACGCCGCTGCTGGTCCGAGGAAAGTTTCGCGGTACCGGGGTGCTGCTGATTCACGGCTACATGGCCGCGCCGGCCGAGGTCCGGGAGCTTGCCCTGTTTTTGGGAGGACTTGGATACTGGGTCTACACCCCCCGGCTGCGGGGCCACGGTACCGCCCCCGAGGACCTGGCGAAAAGAAGCTATATGGAATGGATCGAGTCTGTGGAGCGGGGCTACGCGGTGATCAGCGGGATCTGCAAAAACGTGGTCGTCGGCGGATTTTCCACCGGTGCCGGGCTGGCCCTGGATCTGGCCACTCGGGTGCGCCAAATCAATGCGGTGTTTGCAGTGGCCCCCCCGCTGCGACTTCAACACATGTCGAGCCGATTCGTTCCGGCCGTGGATGCCTGGAACCGGATCATGAAAAGAGCCAGGATGGACGGTGCGCAGATGGCGTTTGTCGAAAACCGGCCGGAAAACCCCCACATCAACTACCTTCGCAATCCGATATCAGGGGTGCGGGAGATCGAGCGGTTGATGGAGTCAGTAGAAGAGCGGTTGCCGGATCTGACCATCCCTGCGCTGGTGGTCCAGGCCAGCGACGATCCGGTGGTCGATCCGAGGGGATCCCGACGGATTTTCGACCTGCTCGGCTCCGAAGACAAACGCTACATGCTGTTTCATTTCGACCGGCACGGCATTTTGCTGGGACCACGGTCGAATATCGTGCACCGGAGCATCGCCGATTTCATTCAAAGTGTGGAACGAAAATGACTTTTCGGCCGGTTTTCGAGCGAGGGGTTCGACTTTCCGGGAAAAACCCGTCCCTGGAGTGGGCGAGGGCCGGCCATAGGCACCCAAAGGCACTGATTTTTGCACCGCCGCTGATCGGAGGCGCGGCCGCCCAGCAGATGCGGATCTATCGGCCATTGATCCGCGGCGGGTACGACCTTTTCAGCTTCAGCTATTCCGGCCACGGCACCTCGGGCGGCCGCTTCTCTCTTGCCGCTTCGATTCGCGATACCCGCCATGCGCTTTTTCATGCCGCGGCAGAAGCCCGGCGTCGGAAAATTCCCCTTTTCGGACTGGCCGCGTCCTATTCGGCGATTCCGCTGCTCTGTGCGGGGCGGATGAAGCCGCCCCCCTTTTCCAAGCTGGTGTTGATCAACCCCGTGACCCGGTTGTGCCCGCTTCCGGTGCTGCGCTCCTTCTGGTTTTTCTGCCGCCGGCAGCCGCAAGGCGCCGCTTTCCAGGCAAAGCCGCCAAACCCCCTGAAGACCTATCTCGATTCTCTGTTTCCGGGGATCCGCACAGGGCTGAATCGTTTCGGCACCCTCCGGCGCAGCCGGGCCCGTTTGTTGAAAATCCTGGCCGAGGCGAGCTTGCAAAACCCGCTTTCCGGTGTGACGCTGGACCGCACTCCCGCCCTTTGCCTGTATGGGCGGCAAGACGACGTCCTTCGGATTTTCCATCCGGAAATGGGCCAGGACTATGAACCGGCCATTCGAACCATATGTCCCCATGCCTGTTTTCAGGCTTATCCGGGCGGGCACTTTCTTCGCTCCCTGAAGGCTCGGGCCGTCGTCGAAGAATCGATCCTGTGTTTTCTCGGCCGGGGGGAATGTCAAACATGAGCTCAACTCCGCAGGACGGCTGTTTTCGGATCGCCCTCGTCTCGCCGCCCTGGCCGCTGTTCAACCGGCCGTCGATCCAGCTCGGTTCATTGAAGGCCTATATCGACTCGCGATTTTCCCGCCGGAGTATCCAAGTCGATGCCCATCATTTCTACCTCGATGTGGCAAAGCAGGTCGGATACCGGCCCTATCACGATATTTCCCAGCGGATGTGGTCGGCCGAGGCGGTTTTTGCCGCACTTCTTTATCCGGAGCGGCGTGCGGCCGCGGCCCGGCTTTTCCAAAAAGAGACCGCCGGAAAATACGGCGCCTTGGGAAAGAACTTTGACAGGATCGTCGAATCATCCCGGAAGGCGGCGGCGGAATATGTCCAGGCAACGGACTGGAAGCGATACGGCCTGGTTGGATTCAGTATGTGTTTGTGCCAGACGACGTCGACCTTGTATGTGATCCGGCAAATCAAACAGCGGTGCCCAAAGCTGCCGGTGGTCGTCGGGGGCGGACTTTTCGAACCGGATTCGATGCAGGCGTTTTTTCGCATCTTTCCGGAAATCGACGCCATCGTGGTCGGAGAAGGAGAACGTCCCCTGGAAAAGATCGTGTTCCACCTCATGGAAGGAAAATCTATCGGCGAACTTCGGCAAACAAATGGGGTGATCACCCGGACCGGAGCTGAATCCGGAGAGCAAGCCGCCTTTTGGCAGGTCCCGGACCTCGACCGGTTGCCGATTCCCGATTTCGACGACTACTTTCGTCTTTTGAAATCCTTCGGGCCGGAAAAATCCTTTTTTCCGACCCTGCCGGTGGAGATCTCCCGCGGCTGCTGGTGGCAAAGCAGCAAAGCAGAAAGGGGCAAAAGGGGGTGTGCCTTTTGCAATCTGAATCTTCAATGGTCCGGATACCGGTCCAAGAGCCCGAAGCGGGCGGCGGCCGAAATCGATGCCCTTACTTCCCGCTACCAGACCCTGTCGGTCGCTCTGACCGACAACGTGCTGCCCCGCCGGGAGTCCCAGGAAATATTCGATGGAATCAAATCGCTGAAAAAAGACCTGTCGATATTTGCCGAAATTCGACCGACCATCTCCCCGGATCTGCTTCGCAAACTCAGGGCCGCCGGTGTGGGTGAGGTGCAGATCGGCATCGAAGCCCTGAGCAGCCGGCTGCTGAAGAAGCTGAACAAGGGCACTTCAGCCATTCAGAACCTGGAGACGATGAAGCATTGCGAGGCTTTGGGGATCAAACAGACATCGAATCTGATTCTCTGTTTTCCCGGCAGCGACCAGGAAGATGTCCGGCAGACGCTTCGTGCGCTAGAGTTTGCGGCTCCTTTCCGGCCCCTGAAAGTGGCCCATTTTTGGCTCGGCATCGGAAGCAGCGTGTACCGAAATCCGGTGCAGTTCGGCCTGACAGCCGTGTACAACCATCCGCGCTACCGGGCGCTGTTTCCCGCCGAAGTCACCGGTTCGGTGCGCCTTCTGGTTCAGACGTACCGGGGGGACCGCACCTTACAGCAGCGGCTTTGGCGGCCGGTCAAGCAAAGGGTCCGGCAGTGGAAAGCCGACTATGCCGATTTAAAATGCAGCGGGGAAGGGCCGATTCTCGGCTTCCGCGACGGAAGGGATTTTCTGATCATCCGCCAGCGTCGGATCGGGGGCGATCCGATCCGCCACCGGCTGACCGGAACCTCTCGGAAAATCTACCTGCAGTGCAGCCGGCACCGGTCCTTTAAGACCATTTTGCAGCGGTTTCCGGAGTTTTCCGAGGGCAAAATTCGTTCTTTTCTGCACATGATGGTCGAAAAACGGCTCATTTTCGAGGAAAACGACCGCTACCTGAGCCTGGCCGTGCCGGAGAATCCGAAATGGGTTGACCCGAAGGCCACAGTGAAGCAATAGAACCGCCCGCTCACGTTGTTCGCTCAAGACGCGAAGGGCGCAAAGGAAAAGCAATTTTCATATAAATTCTGTTCTCCAGCCCTATCGGAGAACAGAATTTATTGGCAGATGTCGCGCAGTTTCTGGTCGTAGAGCAGCCCCACGCCGTAGTCGCTTCTGCGGAAGAACTTCTCTTTTGACGGCCCCACGATCTGCATCTCCGGATTCTTTTTCTGCACGTCTATCGCGATGTTCATCTCCTTGGTGCAGCCGGTGCTGAAGGTGGCGTCTTTTCCCACCCATTCCGGCGGAACCCGGCTTTCCATCAGCGCAAAGGCCCGGGCAATGTCCTCGTAGGTTTGAAACCGCCAGATGTCGATGAAGCCGCTTCTCTGGACGATCTCCCACATATACATCAAATCGTCGGCGTCCATCCCCGGCTCGAAGTATTCGGACGGGTTGATGATAAAGGTGCGGGCGTATTCCTTTTTCAGGTGTTCGATCAGCACCGACATGATTTTCTTGGCGGTTTCGACCTTGCCGGGAATCGATCCGACGATGCCGCTGTAGAACATGACCGTCTTTCCCTTTTCCTTGGCGGCGGCCATCTGGTCGATGATGGCCCGGGCCTTGTGTTCGAGATCCCGGTAGGTGTACTTGACCACCGCCGGATGCCGGGGTTTGAGCCGGATATCGACTTCTCCATTTTGGCCCGGGGACAGGTTGAAGATGTCCTGGGTGAATTGAAAATGGCTTTTGAAAAACCGGCGATGCTGGTCCGGCCCGCGGGAGACCACGGCATCGACCTCTTTGAAGATGCGGGCAAACGTGGTGCTGACCAGCAGCAGGTTGACGTTCTCCCGGGTCCCGTCGGAGACGGCAATCATGTTGTGTTCGCTTCGCAGGATCTCGACAAGCTCGTTTTTGTTCAGCGTCTTTTCCCGGAGAAAGTACGCCTTGGAAAGTTCGGTTCCCAGCGCCTCGTCTCCGTGGGCGTCGTCGAAATCGACCTTCGTATAGACCGGTCCGTCTTTAAAGGCGATGACCACCTTGTGTCCCAGGCGGGCAAGAAGACGGATGATCACCAGGTCGACCATGATTTCGCCCGACTCGTCCGCCAGCCAGAGGATTTTTTTCGGCATCAGCCCCGGGCTTTCTGCGGAGACCTCCCCCTGGATTCCTAAAAACTCGAAAAAAGCCTTTACTCCGTTTCCGGTGAAGCGTTTTTGAAAAAACTTCAGGTAGTCTTCTTCGGTAAAGCGGATGGCGTTGTCTTCGGTCCAGAGGGAGTCCTCCACGGCCAGGGAAAGCAGGCGCTTGAGTTCGATGAAACGGAGGCGCTCTCTTGCCCCGATAAGGGTCCGGTGTTTGCCGCCGATATCTTTGGTCTCCAATAGGTTGAGGGCGGTTTTGCACGCCCGGGAGGCCAAGGCATTTGCGGCCCGGAGGTTTCTCATTCCCTTTTCGCAGATATACGGGTCTGCGATCTGGGTCCGGTTCAAGAAGATGTTGACCAGGCGCTTTTCCAGCCGGGACGGCACCATGATTTCGTCCCGGGTTTCGTGGTCGAACTTGATCCGGAGCAAAGACTCCAGGTAGGCTTTTTCCCGCTTGTCGTCGATGAGCCGGTCGATCAGTTGAAGCACCCGGTCGGATACGGCCGAATACTTTTCCTGGAGAAACGCGGATCGGTCCCGGTTCATGATCGCTTCGAACATCGCATCCGAGCAGGGATAATAGCGCTCTTCGTTTTCCGTGTAGACCATGAACCGGACCTGCTCGGGGGTGCCGACATGTTCCGGGTAGGCGAAATAGTCCATGTGGTTTTCGATGAAAAACGCCGTGTACCAGGCGTCCCGTTCCGGATTCATGTAAGGGACATACGGCTCGGTGCCCCGGATGCGGCCGGCGGCGTTCGTTTTTTTGGACATCGGCTGGTCCTCTCTTGGCTATAATTGTAATATGCTGGGAAGCTGGGAGGCTGGGAAGCTGGGAAGCTTCCGCTACAGATGTCAGAGGTCCGATGTCGGATGTCAGAAAGAAACGATTGCAACTGCTTTCGGGAGTCTGGCAACCTGCCCCTTCCGGAAGCTCGAATGAAAACGCTTTCTTTCTGTCCACTGTTACCTGTCGTCCGTCGTCTTGCTCTTTCCGACATCGGACATCCGACATCGGACATCAGTCTTTGCTTCCAAGCCTCCCAGCGGTGCCGAAGGCGCCTTGCATCCCAGCATTCCAGCTTCCAAGCCTCCCAGCGCTTGCAAAAGAACGGCCTAAAGATAATCCAAGATCTGCACCAGCTCCGTCACCACCAGATCCGGCTTAGTGCCCCGGCAGTCCGGGTCATCCTCTCTGAGCCGAAGGGAGCGGGCGTCTCCGGCAAAAAGGGCGGTCTGAAACCCGGCCTTCTGTGCGGCGGCCACGTCGTTTCGCATGTCGTTTCCCACCACCAGGGCCTGATCCGGCAAAAGACCGAGGGCCCGCAGGCGGCTTGCCGCGGCAAGAAAGAGGGCCGGAGACGGCTTGGCGACCCCGAATCGATACGAGTAAAATAGAAGACCGGAGTCGAACCCGAGCCCTTCGGGGGGGTTGGCGAAAAACCAGGAAAACAGCCAGGGGGTAAAAAACTGGGCGTTGGAGACGATCCCCAGCAAAAGCCCCTTTTTGCGGATGCCGGACAGGGTTTTTTCAGCTCCAGGCATGGGATAGACCGGGTTGACGATCAATTCGTATTCCACGGCAAAACGGCGAGCCAGACGGCGGTCGTCGATGCCGAGCACGGCCATCCAGACCCGGTCGATTTCGATCTCGGGCGCTTCAATGCCTTCCTTTCTTTTTTCCCGGTGCACCGCTTCGATCCGTTCGAAAAAAGCTTCAGTCAGTTCCTCAGGCTGCCGGGAAAGTGTGTATTTTCCAACCAGCTTTTCGATTTTTTGGCTCTGGCTCTGGCGCCGCATCGTGCCGATATCCCCGGAGCCGCTGATGAACAGGGTGCCGTAAACGTCAAACAGCACCGCATGGACGCTTTTTTGCAGGCGCCCGGAAGGCTTCATGCCCGTGGGAAGGGGAGAGAGGGCAAGAACATAGTCTTCGATCTCTTTTCTATCGATCATACGGGCACCACTTGAGGAGACTGAAGGTCTCCGGCTGCAGGAAAAAGGCGAGCAGTGCCGTTTTGTCCACCTCATGGCGGACCTTTCGGTCGGTGACTTGACGGTAGGCATCCAGGAGCCGTTTCCGGTAGACCGGCTGGGAATACCGGGAAAGGACGATCCTCCGGTTGTCTGCAATGCGGGCGTCTTTATCCTCGATGCGGCCGGGATGCTCGAGAAACGGATTGATCTCGATGAGCGCATGGCGCAGGTTTTGTGCTTGGAGCACCCTGCGGATCACCTCTTTTTGGGCGGATTCATCCAGAAGTCCGAAATCCACGGTGCCGTCCGCCGAGATCGACTCCCAGGCGCGTTGGGCCTCGCCTGCAGAGGCAGGCCGCTGGAACTGGGTGCAGGCCCGCCGGAAACATTCAGCCCACCGGTGTTGAACCCCGTTTTCTTCGATCCAGGATACCGGCACGGCCAGGCGGGTGTACAGGTGATCGAGCCGGACGCCGTCTTTTTCAAAATCCAGGCAGATGTCGGCAAGCTTGCGTCCCCAGAGAAGCTTGCCCGCCGTCCAGGGCTCCAGAAAGGTAAACCCGAAACCTTCGGTGATGCTGGCGGTGAGCAGGAAACGGCTTTCACTCACGAGCCTTTCAAAGTCGCGCCAAACCCCGGCTTCGAATTCCACGGAAAGGCCGTGGCTGCCGGCAAAATCCTTCCAGTCCCGGTAGCTGTCCATGTCGGCGGCGCTGTTGGGCGGCCGGGTGATGCTCAAGACGGCTGGTGGATCGAAGAAAATCGACAGCAGCAGGGCTTCTCCGAGGTTTTTGCGGCGGATGGCCCGAACCGGGTAAAGAACCCTTTTGCCTTCGACGCCGCTTTCTTCCGATGCAGGAAGCGCGCGGACGGTGTTGGGAATCCAGTGAAGTCCTTCGGGCGTGAGGCCGGCCTTGCGAAGGAGACGAAAATCTCTGGAGTTGATGACGGCCCAATGGCAGTCGGTCGGGTAGGGCTCTTTGAAATAGGCCTGGGGGCGGCCGTCTTCGGCAAAGTCGTGGACCTGGCACAGGAGGCGGACCCCCGCTTTTTGCAGATGATGGAGGATTTTGAGAAGATTTCGGTTCTTGGCCAGGATCGGATTGTGGACGTGAAGCAGGTCGCATCCTTCCGGCCACTGCCGGTACAGGGCTTCCAGAATGGTTTCAGCAACGATTTCCGGTCGGCTGGGACGGTCTGACTCGCTGTCGTAGCCCAGGCCGTCCACGGAAATCACCTGTGCCGGAAAGTCAGATTCGGGCAGACTCCCGGCAAACACCAGGGTCTCACAATCGCCCTTGACCGCCTCGACCTGCTGCCGGATGACGGTGGTCACTCCGCCGGTTTTCAGATGGTAGTGAAGATAGGCGATGCGCAT
>CBFCZJ010000124.1:0-9449 GCA_965602445.1 uncultured Desulfobacterales bacterium
TCGCGATCTTGCGGATGCAAAACGGGGTGGCCAACCCGATCGGTCCCGGGCTGGTGGCGGCCCTGGACAAGTCCCTATCGACAGTGGAAAAAGAATTCCAGGGAGCAGTCCTGGCCGGCGGGGAAAAGTTTTTCTCCATCGGCTTCAACCTGCCGGTGCTGCTCTCTTTTGACAGGGCGCAGATGACCGACTTTTTTACCCGTTTCAACCATCTGGTCCTCCGGTTGTTTCTCTGCCCGCTGCCCACGGCCTGCGCCGTCGTCGGGCATGCCATCGCCGGCGGAACCATTTTGGCCCTGGCCGGCGACTTCTGCCTGGCGGCGGACAAAAAGCCTCTCATGGGACTGAACGAGGTCAAACTCGGGGTGCCTGTCCCGTATCTGGCCGACATGATGCTCCGGCAGCGGGTGTCGGATCGGGCGGCCAACCGAATTCTCTACTCCGGGGAGTTTTTTCCGGCCATAGCTGCCCAGCGGATGGGAATCGTCGATGAAACGCTCCCCCTTGCGCAGGTGGAGGCCCGAGCCGTGGAAAGGGTCGCCGCGGCCGCCGCCCTGCCCCGGCATGCGTTTTCGGCCATCAAGGAGAGCCGGACCGAAACCATCCGGCAGCGGTACGAAGCCCTCGGCCGGGAAAAATGCGGACGTTTTCTCGACTGCTGGTTTGCTCCGTCCACCCGACCGCTGCTGGAAAAAGCCGCAGACACCTTTTCCCGTCGTTGACGGGCGCGGCCGAATACAGGCATTTACAGAGTATCTATCAATCACAAATCAACTAGGGAGAAGCGCATGACCACCGAAATCACCGCAGAAAACCTGAAGCCCGAAGCGTTTATCGAAGAAAAAGTCGGCTGGATCCGGGATCTCGTCGGAGACGGAACGGCGATCAACGCCCTGTCCGGAGGGGTCGATTCGTCGACGGTGACGATGCTCGGCCACCGGGCCCTGGGGGACCGGCTCAAGACCGTCTTCATCGAAAACGGGCTCATGCGCCAGGGGGAGGCCGAGCGGGTCGTCGGCCTGTTCAAGGATCTGGGCGTTTCCGTGGAGGTCATCGACGCCAAAGAGGCGTTTTTCAACGCGCTTTCCGGAGTGACCGATCCGGAGGAAAAACGCGAGGCGATCACCCAGACCTTCTACCGGCAGGTGTTCGGCGACATCGTCAAACAAAGCGCGGCCAAGCACCTGCTTCAGGGAACGATCCTGACCGACATCGACGAGACCGTTGCCGGCATCAAGCGCCAGCACAATGTGTTCGAACAGCTCGGCATCGATCCACAGGAGGCCTTCGGCTACCGGATCATCGAACCGTTGATCCAGCTTCGAAAGGACGGCGTGCGAAAAGCGGGCCGAGCCCTGGGCCTTCCTTCGGAACTTTTCCAGCGGATTCCGTTTCCAGGTCCGGCGCTGGCCGCCCGGGTGGTGGGAGAAGCCACCGCGGAGCGGATCGAAACCGTCCGCAAGGCCACCACGGTGGTCGAACGCCTGCTTTCCTCCACCGGCGCTTTCCAGTACATGGCGATTCTCCATCAAGACCGGATGACCGGCATGCGCGATGGAAAGCGCGATTTCGGTCTTCAGATCGAGGTGCGCTGCTGGGACAGCATCGATGCCCGGACCGCCGAACCCACGCAGCTTTCCTTCGATCTGCTCAAAAAGCTCGCCTCCGATATTCTGTCGGAGGTGCCGGGGGTGGTCAGCGTCACCTACAACATCGCCCCGAAGCCGCCTTCGACCATGGAGGCTGTGTAACCGACTCGCTGCCCCGATTTGCACATTGGTTCACGCGTCACGAAAAAAATAACCATTTACGACAATGGCGAGGCCACCCGAGGCATTTGATTTGCGCTTGCGGGGGGCGACTGAAGGAGGCAGACATCATGACAGGAGCAGCGGCGCTCAAAAGCGAGATCAGCAAGTCGTTTCCCGACGCCGAACCGGCGCGGGTCTTTTTCGCCCGGCAAAACCTGACGCTGGAGGAAACCTACGGCTTTACTCCGGACAACACCCGGTTTGCCGAAGGCGGCTGCAGCGACGAAATCAACGAGGCCGAACTGGTCTTCCTGGAGCACTACTGGGGGGAGCGGTTCAAATTCGGAGGGCTGGCCGGCTACTGCCACGGCGGCAAGACCGGCCTATCTGCCGTCTCCCACCACGTTCCGGAAGTGGACGGACAGAAAAATTTGCTTTTGGTGGCCGGCACCCACATCGGATTCCATGACGGGATCTGGGGAAAGGTCCCCCGAAAAGGACAGGACAGGCTCACCGCCTGCTGCGGATCTCTTTCCACCGTCTTGGCCGCCGGCTGCGAGACCCTGAAAAACCGGGAGCCCGACCCCCTCGACCGGCAGCAGTACGCCGTGGAGCAGATCCTGCTCCCCTACCTCTCGCGCTGCAACGAAGCGGGCATCCCCCCCGACATCGTGGAAGCCACCCGTTTTTTGCAGCAGCGGATCGACGAGGATATGCGAGTCATGGTGGCGGAGCTGGAAGACCGCTTTGACGGCCTGATCGCCCTGATCACCGGTGTTACGATCAACACGGTGCAGGGAAACTTTTTCAGCGCCAGCATCGTGGAAATCCGTGGGGCAAAATAGTCGCCCGGCTTGGAAAAAAGACTGAAGCTCGAACAGCTGGGAGTGGGGGAAAAGAGCTGGAAAAAATTGTCGGCGGCGGGCGGAGCGTGCCGAGAAGAGCCTGGATTCATTCCGATTCAGACCAGCAAGCACCCCCAGGCGGAGATTCAGCGCCAAGAACGTAGTCGTCAGCAGGCTCCACCGCACCGCCGAAACAATGAGAAGAGTTAGTACTCGACCGGGGCGGATCTGTCAAGAGCCGCTGCCGTTTTTCTCCGGCGCCAAGAACGCCGTATCCGCGCCGGAAGGATGGCGGCGCCGGCATCCTTCCGGCTTGCCGGTCTGTTTTCTGAACCTGTCCAGGTGATCATTGGCCTTTTCCCCGCAGCCGCAGTTCTGGCAGTTGTGAATACGGACCGGTTCCTCGCTTTTCCGGTTTTTGATCGAAAACACCAGAAAAAAAAGAAGAAACACCAAAAACGCCGCGGCCATTGCCAATAGGGTCTCCATCGATTCCTCTCTTAATCCTTACGGTCCTTTGTGCAGCCCATGCTTTTATCGATTGGACGAGACAGGCCTATCACGAATAATAGGGTGTTATCCTACCTTCGTCAACGGGCAACAATGTACTTGTGCAGCCGCTTCAACATTGGTAATCGATATAGGGATTGCCATTTTTCCGTTTTGTTTGAGAGAGATTGATACGCACTGACGCCCCGCGAACTCAAGGTCATCAATCGGCTGTTTGACAATCTTTAACCATACACCCGATTGGCAGCATCAGAAAGGAGGTGGCCGATGCCGGAGGAATTCAAGGCTGGCTGCGCCCGGCCGACCGGAGGCCCGGTAGGGGAACCGCCCCCGGAGGAGCAAACCGATGAGGCAAAACCGATTCGAAAGGAGGTGACGTCAATGGTCATGGTCGGAAGAAAGGCCCCCGATTTCAGCGCCCCGGCCTATTATCAGGGGAAATTCGTCAATGTGAACCTGTCCGAATACCTGGGCAAGTGGGTCCTGCTCTGCTTTTACCCGGGAGACTTCACCTTTGTCTGAGCGACGGAAATTTCGGCAGTTGCCGAAAAATACAAGGAATTTCAAAAGCTCGGCGTCGAACTTCTCTCCATGAGCATCGACAGCGTGTTCGTTCACAAGATGTGGAACGACCATGAGCTTTCCAAAATGGTGGAAGGCGGCGTTCCCTTTCCCATGTTGTCGGACGGCGGCGGCAAGGTCGGCACCGCCTACGGCATCTATGACGAACAGGCAGGCGTGGAGACCCGGGGTCGCTTCATCATCGATCCGGAGGGCGTGGTTCAGGGCTACGAGGTGCTGACCCCGCCGGTAGGACGCAACGTTTCCGAAAGCCTTCGACAGGTGCAGGCGTTTCAGCTGGTTCGGGAAACCAAGGGGGCCGAAGCCACCCCGTCGGGATGGCAGCCCGGCAAGGTCACCCTCAAGCCCGGACCGGATCTGGTGGGCAAGGTGTGGGAGGTTTGGAAGACCAAGATGGCCTTCGACTAAATCCGCTGGCGCGGATTTAGTTTGCGCGGCTCGCCGCGATATTCAGGTGGATAAGAGCAGCGGGCGGGCCAAAGCCCGCCCGCTGCATTTGAGCCTGCTTGTCGTTCACCGGTTTTCAATTGGATGTCAATCGGCGAAACGGCAACCGGCTCAACTGGCCAAATCGGGAAACGAAAACCTATGGTCGGCTCATGGCTTCTTTTTCCGGCCGTGCTGCTTTTGGCCGGGCTCCTTTATTTTGAAAAACAAGAAAACCGGAAGGCGATGGTGCCGGTCAAGGGGGGGCTTTCGGCCCTTTTTATCGCCGCCGCCGCCCTTCAGCCCTGGCCCGTTCCCGCTTATGCCGCCTGGATCCTGACCGGCCTGGTCATGTCTCTGGCCGGCGATGTTTTGCTCGCACTGCCGGGCCAACGACCGTTTCTGATCGGGCTGATCTGTTTTCTTTCCGCACACGCAGCCTACGTTGTCGCGTTTTTTGCGGCCGCTCCTCCGTCGATGAACACCCTCGCAGTGCTTTTACCGATCGGCGCAGCCAGTCTGGGAGTCTACCGGTGGCTGCGGCCGCGTCTGGGGTCTATGAAGGGGCCCGTGATCGCTTATGTGCTGGTCATCAGTCTCATGCTGGCCGCAGCGGCAACCTTCGGGTTGGCAGGCCGGCACACGGGTCCGGGTTCGGTGATGGCATTTTCAGGCGCCCTGGCGTTCTATCTTTCCGATCTTTTCGTGGCCCGGGACCGCTTTGTGAACACCGGAATCCGCAACCGGTATGCCGGTCTACCCCTTTATTATGCAGGGCAATTTCTGCTGGCCTATTCCACCGCAATGCCGGAGGGGTTCTGAAGACGGAATTTTGTTGACATCGGCAGGATCACCCTTAATTTCCGCCATAAAGTGAGCCCCGACAGGCACGACCTGTTTGTCGACATCAACAACAAACGCAGGCTTGAATTCAAGTGTGCGAAATCGCGGAGGATAACGGTAATGTTTGAAACCAGGGAACAGGTTTTCGAAAAGATCATGGAGCAGGAAAAGCCCCTTTGCCCCCACTGCGGCAAGGAAATGAGCCTGTGGGAGGTTCCGCCGATCACTTACAGCGACGGACTGGGCTGGGGGGTGCCCTACCTGTATGTCTGCTTCAACGACGAATGCCCCCTGTACATCGAAGGGTGGGAAAACCTGCGGGAAAACTACTCCCACAACGCGTCTTACCGGTGTATGTGCTATCCCGGCGAAGAAAAGTTCGAGTGCATGCCGGTCTTCAGCCCGGCGGGCGGCACCGGCCAGATCATCGACGAGCAGGCCGTTCTTGCCGAAGAGGCCTTGAAGGCCGCCATCAAAAAAGGATTTTCGATCCTGGCCGGCTGCTACGCGGAAAAGGATTGGCCCCAGGTGATGCGGATGCTGCTCGATGCCGCCGAACCGGCCCGGGTTCGGGTCAAGGCCGCCGAGATGATGGGAGATTTCGGCGAAATAGAGGCCATCGAAACCCTGCGAAGCCGCAAATTCGGAAACGAAAAGATCCAGGCCCAGGTCGACGGCGCGGTGAAAAAAATCCACGAGCGGTTTTTCACCCGCGAATGTCCTTTCTGTGCGGAGATCATCAAGCAGCGGGCCAAAGTCTGCAAACACTGCGGAAAAGACGTCAGCGGCCAGTAAAGATAACTGCGGGAAGCGAAAAAGCCGCTCCGCGCAGTTATCAGCGGCGGCTGCGCCGCCGGAAAAAATTTTTAGATCCTAAATTGAGCGATTATGTCTTCGGAGCTCTTTCCGGTCGGGCATAAAGCCCGCCCCTACGAGGCCATCGCCACCCCGCAGGTAGGGGCGGGGTTCACCCCCGCCCGCATTCCTGGCGGGCTTTTTCCGAAGACAATCGCAAAATGGCTCAGATAAAGTAGATGTAAAACAGCCTGCCGCAGGTGGGCTGTTTTTATTGAAATTGGCGAAGCCGGATTAGACATCCTTCCTAATCCGGCTTCGCCAATTTCCTTTGGACGTTGATGTCCTCCATGTCATAGGTTCTGAAAATCAGCTTCTCCCGCTCGATCTTTTCCCGATCCAGGGGATTTTCATGGCCCCTGGCAAAGTATGGCCCAACCTCGGTGCGGGCCGGCAGATCCTCGAGGCGTTCGCCGATTCTCTTTCCGGTGACGGCATCCATGATCCGGGCTTCTTTTCCGTCGGAAACGACCGCCAGCGGAATCGTGCGGTTGTCGGCAATGCGGCAGGCCGCCACGATCTCCCGCTGCCTCGAATCAAGAGAGCCGGCCGCGCATTTGACGGCCATCAGCGGCCGGCCCTCCACCCGGACCATCAAGTCGATCTGGGATCGATAGGGTTCGCCGCCCACGGTCAGAATCAGATCCTGGTCCACCGTGATCTCTTCTCTGGCATACCCTTTTTTTTCGACCAGAAATTTTTCCACCTCCTGTCGGTTTTCTTCAGGCCCGATCAGCGGCGTTTTCCGGCCGGTGATGTAGTCTTCTATAAAATCGTAGGGTTTGAGCACTTTTTGTTCGGTCATGGAAGCTCCTGTGGATTGGCTAAAAAAATACGAAATCCGAATCTCGAAATCCGAAACAAATACGAAATTCGAATGTTCGAATGACAGAAACAACTCCGTGCCCAGCGGTTCAAGAGTAGCTTTGTGAAACTGTTTTGGTCATTTGAATTTCGGTCATTCGAATTTGTTTCGAATTTCGAATTTCGTGCTTCGGATTTATTTTCCTTCTTTATTTTGAATCAAGGACCGGCCCGTCATCTCCTCGGGCTGTTCGATGCCCAGAAGCTCCAGCAGGGTCGGGGTGATGTCGGCCAGCGCCCCGTCATCTCTCAGCTTTGCATCCTTGCGCCGGTCGTCCACCAGAATGAAAGGAACCTCGTGAAGCGTGTGGGCCGTATGAGGTTTTCCGTTATCGTCGACCATCTGGTCGGCGTTGCCGTGGTCCGCGGTCATCAGCACGGCGCCGCCTCTTTTTTGCACCTGGGAGACGATCCTTCCGACGCAGGCATCCACGGTCTGGCAGGCCTCGATGGCCGCGGCAAACACCCCGGTATGGCCGACCATATCCATGTTGGCAAAATTGATCACGATCACGTCGTATTTTGCCGATTCGATCCGGGAGAGCACCTCGTCGGTCACCTCATGGGCGCTCATTTCCGGTTTATGGTCGTAGGTCGGCACGTCGCGGGGAGACGGTATCAGGCATCGGTCTTCTCCCTCAAAAGGGGTTTCCTCCCCTCCGTTGAAGAAATAGGTGACGTGCGCGTATTTTTCGGTCTCTGCGATCCGAAGCTGGGAAAGTCCCCGCTCGCTGAGCACCTGGCCAAGAATCCGGTCCAGATGTTGAGGTAAAAAGGCCACGGGCAGATCGAACGTTTCATCGTATTGGGTCATGCAGACCCAGCCGGCAATCGAAGGAAGAGGGTCCCGCGAAAACTCGACAAATTCCGGGTCCGTGAATGCCCGGGTGATCTGCCGGGCCCGGTCGGCCCGAAAGTTGAAAAAAATCACCCCGTCTCCGTCCTCGATTCGGGCAGCCTCCCCGCCGTCGACGATGACCACGGGCTGGACAAATTCGTCCGTCTCTCCACGGGCGTATGCGTTTTGCACCGCGGCTGCCGGATCGTCCTCCCGGACCCCCTCGCCTCGTGTGTAAAGGCGAAAGGCCCGCTCGGTTCGATCCCATCGCTTGTCTCTGTCCATGGCGTAGTACCGGCCGCAGATCGTAGCGATCTTCCCGAAGCCGTGCTTGTCGATGTGGGCCTTGAGCCGCTTCACATACCCTGCACCGCTGTCGGGGGGAGTATCCCGGCCGTCGAGAATCGCGTGGACGAACACCTTGGAAAGCCCTATCCGCCGGGCCATGTCCAAAAGCGCCAGTAGATGGGAAAACTGGCTGTGGACCCCTCCGTCTGACAACAGCCCCATCAGATGAAGGGCAGTCCCGTCGGCGCGGGTCGTTTCCATGATTTGACAGAGCACCGGGTTTTTGAAGAATTCACCGCTTTCGATGGCCATGTCGATCCGCAGCAGTTCCTGGTAGACGACCCGGCCGGCACCGATGTTCAGGTGCCCCACCTCGGAGTTTCCCATGATCCCTTCGGGAAGCCCCACCGCACGGCCCCAGCACTTCAAGGAAGTATGGGCATAGCCCTGCATCAGTTTGTCCAGATTGGGGGTTTCGGCCTGGGCCACGGCGCTTTGCTCGGTGCGTGGATTGATGCCCCATCCATCTAGAATCATCAGCATGCAGGGTCTGGGGGGTTCCATCACGGCATCCTTTCTTCGTGGATCAGACGCTGCAGATCGATGCGGGGAGCGTCGGCCCAGAGGCTTTCAAGGTCATAGAAACTCCGCACCGGCTCATAAAACACGTGAATGATGACATGGCCGTAATCAAGCAGCACCCAGTGGCCTTCTTTTTCTCCCTCCACGTGAAGCGGGCGCATCCCCGCCTCTCGAAGCGCCCGGCGAACGTGTTCGGCAATGGCGCTTACCTGGCGGTTGGATCGGCCGCTGCAGATGATGAAGGCGTCGGCCAGAGAGGTCAGCCCCCGGACGTCCAGTGCTACAACGCCGATACTCTTTTTTTCCTGGACAGCCCGCACATAGTGCCCCAATTCCCGAATCCACGGATCATCCGTCATCGATACAGTTTCCTTTCGGCGATGTAGCGCTCCACCGCCTCCGGCAGGAGAAACCGGATGGATCTGCCGCCTTGGATGCGGCGGCGGATATCGGTGGAGGAAATGTCGAGCAGCGTCACCTTCCGGTAATACACCGTCGGCAGGTCTGGATGCAGGAAACCGCCTGCCTCCGGATCGAAGCGGTATCCGGCCCGGATCCGGCGGCGCAGAACCTCGGCTGCTGCCGCGCGGGATGCCGGCTCGTCGCCGACCGGCCGGGTCATCACGATCAAGGGAACCGCACCGAGCAGTTCCTGCCATGCGTGCCAGGAATCGATTTCAAAAAACGCGTCGATGCCGAGCAGCAAAAGAATCCGTGTGCCGGAAGGCAGGATTTTCTGGAAATGCCGGACCGTATCGACGGTGTAGGAGGGTCCGGACCGCCGGATTTCCACCTCGGAAACCTCCAGGCCTTCGACGCCCCCGACGGCCAGCCGGACCATTTCCAGCCGGTCGGACACTTCGGCCATACCCGGTCTGGCCTTGTGGGGAGGCACCGCAGCCGGAATCAGCATGCATCGGTCCAGGGGAAAGGTCTCCATCACGTCCAGCACGGCCCGCAGATGACCGTTGTGGATGGGATCGAAGGTGCCGCCGAACAGACCGATTTGCATAGGTGGCTTCAGCTGCGCCCGAAAAAAGGCGTCTGGGTTAGAAGTTTATGCCG
>CBFCZJ010000125.1:0-9447 GCA_965602445.1 uncultured Desulfobacterales bacterium
CCTCAACTCCTCCAACAGCTCCCGAAAGTCCTCCGGCAGGGGGGCTTCGAAGATCATCTCTTCGCCGGTCGAGGGGTGACGGATCCTAAGACGCCAGGCATGGAGCATCTGTCGGCTGATTTTGCCGAGCCGTCTTGACGCCTCGTCTCGAACGGCAGACGTGCCTCGCTTGCCGTAGACCGGATCGCCTACCACCGGTCGGCCTACTGCCGAAAGGTGGACCCGGATCTGGTGGGTTCGGCCGGTGGATATCCAAACGCGCAGTAAGGTCGACGCACAAAAACGTTCGGCCACCTCCCATCGGGTCTCGGCAGACCTTCCCCTCCGGCTCCGGGTGCTCATTTTTTTCCGAACCGTGGGGTGGCGCCCCACCGGCAGATCGACAGCGCCGACCTCTTTGCGAAAACTCCCCCATACCAGGGCGAGATAGGTCTTTTCCACCGACCGGTTCTTGAACTGGGCCGACAGCGACTCCTGGGCGGCGGCGTCCTTGGCCACTACCAGGGCACCGGAGGTGTCCTTGTCCAGCCGGTGGACGATGCCCGGGCGCAGCTCTCCCCCGATTCCGGAAAGATCCGGGCACCGATGCAGCAGCGCGTTGACCAGGGTGCCGCCGGCGTGGCCGGGCGCCGGATGGACCACCAGTCCCGCCGGCTTGTTGACGACGATGATCCGGTGATCTTCATAGAGAACATGGAGGGGAATGGGCTCAGGAAGGTGCTTGCCGGGGGGGGCGGGCGCCGGAATCCGAACGGAGATCACATCCCCCTCCTGCAACCGGTATCCCGGTTTTTTCAGCCGGCCGCAGACCCGCACGAGGCCTTGTGCGATCAGAGCGGCCGCACGGCTTCTGGAAAGAGAAGGCTCGCCGGCCGCGACAAAGGTATCGAGCCGGACGCCGCTGTCTGCGGCCGACGCCGCCAGTTCAAACGTCCGGTCCTGATCGACTTCCGGCAGGGTCGAATCTGGCACGCTCGCGGTCAAGGGGCCTCTAATCGGGCATTCAAGCGGGGGCTACTCAACGTCTTTGAACAGGTCCTCGATCTCGCCCATGATCGTTTCTTCCTCGGTTTCCTTGGCGGTGGAAAGCTCCTTGAGCAGGAGGGCGGTGGCGGTGTCGAAGAGTTTTCGCTCTCCGAAGGACAGGTCCTTGGCCATCCGAAGCAGGTACAGATCGCGAAAGACTTCGGCCACGTCGTAGAGGGAACCGGTCTTGATCTTATCCATGTACTCCCGGTAGCGGCGGTTCCATGTCTGGCTGTCTGCGGGCGACTCCCGATCCTTTTTCAGAACATCGTAGATCTTGGGGATCTCTTCTTTTGCAATGACGTCTCTTAATCCCACCGAATCGACATTGTCGGTGGGAATCATGATCACCATGCTGTTTTCCAGCACTTTCATGATGTAAAAATCATGGGGTTCGCCGTTGATGACCCTGCTGTCGATCGATTCGATGCGGCCGACCCCATGGGCGGGGTATACGGCAAGATCCCCGATCTTGAACCGCCTCGGCCCCTTGGCGGAAGAATCGTCTTTGGCCTTTTTTTCTTTCATGGTTGCACCGATCGTCGAAATTTCCGGCCCCCCAAAAAGCACATGGCCGAGAAGTTTGTATATTTATCATAAAGACGCATTTTTATCAATAAAAAAGGGGATCGACGCCGGAGCGCCGATCCCCTTGGCACTGACTTGCCGCAGCGTTTTTACAGCAGGAACGGAACCATCAGCAGCGCCACGACATTGAGGATCTTGATCATCGGGTTGACGGCCGGGCCGGCGGTATCCTTGTATGGGTCGCCTACGGTGTCCCCGGTGACAGCGGCCTTGTGAGCGTCGCTTCCCTTTCCGCCCAGATGACCGTCTTCGATGTACTTCTTGGCGTTGTCCCAGGCCGCACCGCCGGTGGTCATGGAAATGGCGACAAAGACCCCGGTGACGATCGAGCCGATGAGCAGCCCGCCGAGGGCCACCTTCCCGAGGAGGAAGCCCACCAGAAGCGGGGCCACCACCGGAAGCAGCGCCGGAACGAGCATCTCTTTGAGGGCGAACTTGGTGACGATGTCGACGCATGCGCCGTAATCCGGCTTGCCCGTGCCTTCCATGATGCCCGGAATTTCACGGAACTGCCGGCGCACTTCCTCGACAACGGCGCCGCCTGCGCGTCCCACGGCCTGCATGGCGATGGAGGCAAACAGGTAAGGCAGCAGTCCGCCGATGAAAAGCCCGATGATGACGTTCACGTCGCTCAGGTCAAACCGGATGGCGGCAGCGCCCTCTTCCCCATGCAGCGCGAATTCCTGAACGTAGGCAGCGAAAAGGACCAGGGCGGCAAGCCCGGCCGAACCGATGGCATACCCCTTGGTCACGGCCTTGGTGGTGTTGCCCACCGCGTCGAGGGGGTCGGTGACGGCCCGGACGCTCTCGTCCATTTCCGCCATTTCCGCGATGCCGCCGGCATTGTCCGTGATCGGGCCGTAGGCGTCGATGGCAATGACCATGCCGGTCATCGACAGCATGGACATGGCCGCCATGGCGATCCCGTAAAGTCCGGCCAGGTGATAGGCCACGTAGATGCTGAGGCAGATCGCCAGAACGGGCAGGGCCGTGGCCTGCATGCTCACGCCGAGGCCGGCGATGATGTTGGTCCCGTGGCCGGTGGTGGAGGCTTCGGCCACCCGCTTTACCGGGCCGTAGATGCCGGTGTAGTACTCGGTGATGATGACGATGACCACGGTCAGGACCAGCCCGACCAGGGTGCTGTAGTAGATGTTCATGGCCGAAAAGGGAAAGCCGCCCATCAGCTTGTTGGTGACATAGTAAAATGCCACTGCCGACAGGATCGCGGCGCCGAACATCCCCTTGTAGAGGGCGCCCATGATGTAGCCGCCGGATCCCAGGCGAACGAAAAACACGGCGATCATGGAAGCGATTATGGAGATCGCGCCCAGCACCAGGGGAAATTCCGTTGCCATGGGGATTTTGGGGAAAAGCAAATGGCCGATGAGCATGGCCGCGACAGCGGTCACCGCATAGGTCTCGAACAGATCGGCGGCCATTCCCGCGCAGTCTCCCACATTGTCGCCCACATTGTCGGCGATGGTGGCCGGGTTTCTCGGGTCGTCTTCCGGAATGCCGGCCTCGACCTTGCCGACCAGGTCCGCGCCCACGTCCGCGCCCTTGGTGAAGATGCCGCCGCCGAGGCGGGCAAAAATCGAGATGAGGCTTCCACCGAACCCAAGGGCCACCAGGGCGATGACATCATGGGTGAACGCGTAGTACCCGGCGGTGACGGTCAGGGCCAGGCCGGCGACGATCATCCCGGTCACGGAACCGCCCTTGAACGCCAGGGCAAGTCCGGCCCCCAGCCCTTTTTTGGCGGCTTCGGCGGTCCGGACGTTCGCCAGGACCGACACCCGCATGCCGATATAGCCGGCCATGAAAGAGGCAACGGCGCCAAGCAGAAAACCGAACGCGGTTTTGGCGCCCATGGTGGCGAAAATGACGATGAAGATAATGGCACCGGCAATCCCCATGCTCTTCATCTGCCGGTTCAGATAGGCAATGGCGCCCTCTTTGATCGCGTTTGCAATTTCCTGCATCCGCTCGTTTCCCGCCGGGGCAGCCTTGACGACTCCGGCCAGTATGAGCGAAAAAAGCACCCCCGCAACTCCGACGAGCGTACAAACCAATGGGATATTGTTCATTACGACATCCATTCTACCCTCCATTCAGCTGTTTACCGGATTAATTTGCCCCTCTTTGCCGTTGAATCGATTCATTGCCGTCGAAACACCCTCGCAAACAATTGCCCGGACGGCCTCCCGGGCTTTTCCGAGCACCGCGTCGAAAATAGGGGTCTCGTCGGCGGTAAACCGCGAAAGCACATGTTCGACGGCAGTCAAGCCGCACGGCGGCCGGCCGACGCCAATGCGCAGGCGAACGAAGTCGTCCCGCCCGAAGGCATCGATCAGCGACATGACTCCTCTGTGTCCCCCATCCCCTCCTTTCTTTTTGATTTTGATTCGTCCGAAAACCAAGTCGACATCATCGTGTACGACCATCACGGCTTCAACGGGTATCTGAAGTTCGTCGGCCAGTCTCCGAAGGGGCGGGCCGCTTCGATTCATGTAGGATAGCGGCTTGGCCAGCACCACCGGCACCGCGTCCACGGTCCCTCCAGCCCAGACGATCCTGCCGGCAGAGCCCGCTTCCGGAAAATCGATGCCATGGAATTTGGCGAGCCGATCGACCAGCAAAAACCCCGCATTGTGGCGAGTCATGCTGTATTCTTGGCCCGGGTTTCCCAGACCGGCCACAAGCCAGCAGTCGATCCGGGCAGGGGGATCCTGCCCCATCCTTGGCGCTTTGGCGAAAATCACGGCGGTTCGCGTTCAACGGCGGCAAGACGCCTATTCGCCGCTCGAAGCGCCCTCCTCGGACTCGCCTTCTTCGGCTCCCTCTTCGGCGCCTTCTTCGCCTTCTTCCTCGCCTTCTTCTTCCTCGACTTCTTCTTCCTCGACCAGGGTCATTTTCGGGCTTACCACGGTCAAAACGGTGAAGTTGACGTCGTGGGGGATCTCTACCCCTTCTCCGGTGGCGATCTCCTCAACATGAATCGAATCGCCGACCTCCAGCTCGGTCACGTCGATCTCGAAGGCGGCCGGTATCCGGTCCGGGAGGCAGACCGTCTCCAGCTCCCACCGGATGACCTGCAAAATACCGCCTTCTTCCACGCCCTTGGACTTTCCGGTGACCACCACTGGCACATTCACGTGAAGGGGGCGGCTCATATCGATCTCGTAAAAGTCGGCGTGCAAAAAGTCCTGGGAGACCGGATTGGTCTGAAGTTCCTGGAGCATGACCGCCTTTTTGGTCTCTTTGCCGTTTTGCACGGCCAGGGTCATTAGGCCATGGGCGGCCTTTCCCTTTTTCAAGGCGGTTTCCAGGTCCTTGATGCCGATGGCCAGCTTCAGCGGTGCGGTCTTCGGGCCGTAGAGCACCGCCGGTATCTGTCCGCCGCGGCGAAGCTCCCGGGCCGGGCCGTTTCCTGTCTTTGTTCGCATTTCAGCTTTGAGTTCAACCAGTTCCAATGACTTGATCCTCCTGTATCGGTTTTCCTATCCAGCCTCCGGGCGGTGCGTCACACAAAAAGGGACGTCACCGAATCCCCTCGGTGGCTTCGCATGATGGCCTCGCCCACCAGTTCGGCGATGCTGAGCACCTCGATCTTGTCGCAGCCGGCGGCCTTGGGGTTGAGGGGAACGGTATCGGTCACCACGAGGGTCTTGATGGCCGATCCATTGATTCGATCCACCGCCGGCCCGGAGAGAACTGCGTGGGAGGCGCAGGCGTGCACCTCCCTGGCGCCTTTTCGGGCCAGGGCATCGGCGGCCTCGGTCAGGGTGCCCGCCGTGTCGACCATGTCGTCGAGAATCACGACCACCTTGTCGCTCACATCGCCGATCACGGCCATGGCTTTTGCCTCGTTGGGGGCGTTTCGGCGCTTGTCGACGATGGCCAGGCCGGCCTCCAGGCGCTTGGCAAACGCCCGGGCCCTTTCCACGCCCCCGGCATCGGGGGAGACGATGATCAGATCGTCCTTGAATTTTTCCCGGATGTATCGAATGGTCACCGGGGCGGCAAACAGGTTGTCCACCGGGATATCGAAAAAGCCCTGGATCTGTCCGGCATGCAGGTCCATGGTGATGACCCGCTTGGCGCCGGCGACGGTCAGCAGGTCGGCCACCAGTTTCGCGCTGATGGGCACCCGAGGCGCCACTTTTTTGTCCTGCCGGGCGTATCCGTAGTAGGGCAGGACGGCGGTGATCCGCTTGGCCGAGGCCCGTTTAAAGGCGTCGATCAACAACAGCAGTTCGACCAGATTGTCATTGACCGGATGACAGGTGGACTGAATGACGAAGATGTCCTTGGCGCGCACATTTTCATTGATCTCGATCTGAATCTCACCGTCGGAAAACCGCTTGACCTTGGCTTCACCCAAGGGAAGCTGCAAATACGCGCAAATCTTTTCCGCAAGCTTGTGATTTGAATTGCCGGCAAAAATCCGTAAATTGTCCATCGGCTCCGCTGCGTGTCGTTTTCGGCGTTCATCACCCCGGTTTCAGGGCTTCCGGCCTTTTGGGTAAAGAGCTGGCTGGGGCGGGAGGATTCGAACCTCCGAATGCAGGAACCAAAATCCTGTGTCTTACCACTTGACGACGCCCCATAAAATTGCTTCGCAATTTTATAAAAAGCGGCTGCGCCGCTTATTTTCAAAAAAACAGACTCTTTCCAACAAAAACATTCATTTTCCCCGCCTGTTCGATCATACCGCGCATAAAAAAACAAATTCAATGGCATTCCGTCCTTTTGCGGAGGCGAAATGCCATCTACACGATCATGTCGGCCAGGTATGACCGCCACTTACAGGACTGCAAAAGATGCTCAAAAGCGCGCCGTGCATCGGTGACGTCTGCAAACAAGCCAAAAACGCAGGACCCGCTGCCGGACATGAGCGCTCCTTGCGCACCGCAGTCCATCAGGGCTTTTTTCACCGATGAAATGACCGGATACCGAGGCTCCACAACCGTTTCCAGATCGTTGCAAAGATCGCCGGGAGCCTCGAATGTTCTCTCCCTAAAGCGAGAATTTTTATGTCTTTTATGGCACTTTGTCAATGCCAAATTCAGGGCGCCGTAGACTGCGGAAGTTGAAATGGAGAAACCGGGGGCGACGATCAAAAGGGGGCGGGGGGTGAGGCCGTCGAGGGGATCGAGCCGATCACCGACCCCGGAGGCAAGGGCCGGCTTTCCAAGCAAAAAAAAGGGAACGTCGGCCCCGAGGCGGCGCCCGAGGCGTGCCATTTCTTCCGGGCTGAATGGATGATTCCAGTGCCGGTTCAAGGCCAGCAGCACGGACGCTGCGTTGCTGCTTCCGCCGCCGAGCCCCCCGCCGACCGGAATTCGTTTTACCAGCTCGATGGTCATCCCCGAGGATGCCCGGCCTTTGCGCTGCAGGGCGTTTGAAAACACATCGGCGGCGCGCCAGGCCAGATTGGTTTCATCTGCCGGAACGCCGGGGGCGTCGCAGACAAGTGTGATCGAATCTCCCCCCATGCGGATCCGGACCGTGTCATACAGGCTCACCGGACACATCAGGCTGCAGATGTCGTGATACCCGTCGGGCCGCTTGCCGACGACCTCCAGGTAGAGATTGATCTTGGCCGGGGAATGGATTTCCAGAGCGCTTGTCAAAATAACGTTCCAATATCAAGGGTCGAGACTTGATTGGGCGCCGCGATTCGGTTCTACAAATCGCACCTCAAGCGCTCTACGCATAAAATCGCTTCGTGGATTGATGCTATTTTGTGATTTTGACGACCAGAAAACCCATGTTTCCGCGCCGGACGAACATCTGGATGGGCTCGCCGGATTTGACCGCCCCGATGGCGGCTTCAAAATCCTTCACCGACCGGACTTCCGTGCGGTTGACCTCCTTGATGATATCTCCGGGCTGCAGGCCCGCGTCTTCGGCCTTGCTTGCCGCAGTCACATCGACGACGATGATCCCCTCCTCATCGTCCAGGTTGAAGCGCCGGGAAATCTCCGGGGTGATCTCCGAGACCCGGATTCCCAGGGAGGCGTCTTCTTTGGGCCCCTGTCGTCCTTTGGAGGCGATGCGTTCATCTTCCCGCTTGGCGATGGTGACGTTGAAGGTCTTTTCCTTGCCGTCGCGGATGACGCGTATTTTTGCGGTGGACCCCACCGGCAGGGTGGCGATTTTGGCCGTCAGGTCTCGGGCGTCATCGATTCTATCTCCGTTGACGGCCACGATAATGTCCTTGGTCTTGATGCCTGCCTGCTCCGCCGGATCGCCGGGAAAGACTTGGCTGACCAACACTCCCTGGCCGTCTTCTAGGCCGTAATACTCCCTCAATTCCTTGCTCAGGGGCTGGATGCCGACCCCGAGCCAGCCCCGGGTGACCTCTCCGCTCTCCTTGAGCTGGTCGACGATTCCCTTGGCCAGATTGATCGGAATGGCGAAACCGATTCCCTGCCCGGTGGCGATGATGGCGGTGTTGATCCCCACGACCTCCCCGCGCATATTCAGCAGCGGACCGCCGCTGTTGCCCGGATTGATCGAGGCGTCGGTCTGGATGAAATCGTCATAGGGGCCGGAGCCGATCACGCGCCCCTTGGCGCTGACGATTCCGGCAGTGACCGTCTGCTCCAGACCGAAGGGGCTTCCAATGGCCACCACCCACTGGCCGACCTTCAAGGCATCCGAATCGCCCAGCGGCATCACCGGAAAGTTTCTGCCGGCTTTGATCTTGATCAGGGCAAGATCCGTATTCGGGTCCCGGCCGACGATCTCCGCGTCGTATTCTTTTTCGTCTTTGAAAATCACGCGGATCTCGTCGGCGTCCTCGATGACATGGTTGTTGGTGACGATGAAACCCGCCGGATCAACGATGAAACCGGACCCGAGGCTTCGCTGCTTGAAGTCGCGATGCGGCTCCTCTCCACCGAAAAATTTTTCGAAAAACTCCCGGAACTGGTCCTGGTCCCCGAAGGGGCCGCGCTGAAAATGCCGAAATACGCGGCCGCCCCCCTGGACCGTCTTGACGGTCCGGATATTGACAACGGCCGGGCCGACCATTTCCGCCAATTCCGTGAACGATTCGGGCACCATGGGCACCGGATCGGGTCTGGACGCCGCCGAATCGGCGACGCCCGCCCCTGCCAGCAGCACCAGGCCGGCGGCAAGAACCGCCAGCGGAAAAAGGATCTTCTTTTTTGTAGACCGCGTCGGTAAGTCGTATTTGGCTGTCATACCCTTGCTCCCTTTTTGGGTCTGAATGGTTCGATACACTGCTTGGGCCGGTCGAATCGGCCAGACGCCTTGAACAGTAAGCATCAAATACCGGTTGACAACCGCCCCGGGGCACCGAAGACCGTTCAGTCTGGGCAGGGCTATTTCTTTTCCCTGACGTACATCAGCCGCAAATCGTGTAGCATGCTCTTGAGCAGGTTTTCCTCGTCCTTGGTCAAGTTGCCCCGGGTCTTTTCTTCGAGCATCCCCAAAAGGTCGATGGTCTGTTTGGCAAGGGGGAGGTTTTTGACCTTCTCGCCGGTGCCGGGCTCTTCGAGCACGCCCAGGTGAACCAGCGCAGACGAATTGAGGGAAAATACGAACGTTGAAAAATCGATCTGCGGAAACGTCGAACCGGCGTCTTCGGCCCCGGCTTCGGAACGGCCGCCCGCCTCCGGAGCGGTCCCGGCGGCGTCGGCTTCCGGCTGAGAAGATTCCGGTTCAGGCGCGGCCGTGGTCTGTTGCTTTTCAGAAGCGGTCCCGGCCTTTTCCTCGTCGGATGTCTCGGAAAAAAACCTGCGATCCCTTACCGTAAACCCTTTTTCTTCCTCTGCCATTGTCACCTCCAAAAATCGC
>CBFCZJ010000126.1:0-9363 GCA_965602445.1 uncultured Desulfobacterales bacterium
AAATGGCTATTTTTTCAAGAAAAACGGAAGAAATTCGTCATCTTGTTCCTACTTGACCCATTATCCAATCGGCCAATAAACCGTTCCTTTCCAATTAACCAATGAACCAATCAACCATATAGTTCCTACTTGACCAATTATCCAATCAGCCTCTTAACCGTTCCTTCCCAATCGACCATTCAACGAATCAACCAATCAACCTTTTCAGAAGTCTTGAACATTTCAACCAACCGGCCTACAGTACACGGCACATGTCATTGAATCGATCCGGGAAAGGGGAGTCGCTCATGCTCAACGCCATCAACACGCTGCTCGTCGTGGTGGATGTCCAGGGAAAGCTGGCGCACCTGATGCACAATCGGGAATCGCTGTTCAAAAACCTCAAAAGTGCGATTCAAGGCGCCCGGATCCTGGATCTGCCGATCCTGCTGACCGAGCAGTACCCGGAAGGGATGGGCGGGACCACACCGGAAATCTCCTCCCTGCTCAAGGACGTCATGCCGATCAGCAAGACCAGCTTCAGCTGCTGCGGCAGCGAAGCCTTCATGGCCGCCTTGAAACAGATCGGGCGCTACCAGGTGCTCTTGGCCGGCATCGAGGCCCATGTCTGCGTCCAGCAGACCGCCCTGGATCTGCTCGACGACGGCTACGAAGTCCAGGTGCTGGCAGACGCCGTCTCTTCCAGGGATTCGGAAAACCGGACCCTGGCCTTTGACAGAATGCGCGACGCCGGGGCAATCGTCACCAGCACCGAAGCCGCCCTGTTCGAGCTCATGCGCAAATCCGAAGGCCCGGCCTTCAAGCAGATCCTGAATTTGGTGAAGTAAGAATGGCAGGGAGATTCATGTAAGCGGATTGCGGACGGCGATGCCTTCGATCTTTTGGCCGTCGTTCAGGTCCTCGGTCAACAAGACAGCGGCGTTGAGGTTGTACGCCGCCGCCACGATCATGGCATCCCAAAAAGACAGGTTGTTTCGTTCTTCGATTTCGCTGGCCTGAAGAACGACGGCGCCGTCGTTGACGGCGACTTCCCAGTTCAGGTAGTTGGAGACGATTCTTCTCGCGAGGGGTTTTTCCAGGGGGAACGGAATTTTTCGGGTCAACGTGACATAGAGTTCCTGGAGCACCTGGGTGCTGACGGCACCGCGGCGGGTTTCCCACAGACCTTCGACGACCTCCCTGGCCGTCCGATTTTTGATGCCGGCATCCCGGTCGTGGGCATACACCAGAACGTTTGTGTCCACGAAGGTCTTATCGTTCATGGAGTTCATCTCTTGTCCAGGATATCCGGCCGCCGAGATGATATCCTTTTTCCAGAATCTCCCGGGCGTTTCGTTTGGCCGCCTGATATCGGTCTTCCTTCTCCACGAGGCCTTCCAGCAGATCCGCCAGCATCTTGCTGATCGAGGTGTCTTTTCTTGCAGCGATCAGCTTGCCTTTTTTCAACAGTTCCTTTTCGATGCTCAAGGTAATGTTCTGTTTCATGACAACCTCCCCATTGTTGATACGCACTATACGTGTAACACGTAATTTGCGTGGAATCAAGGTCGGCTATGAGAAGTCGCAGCCGCAAAAGGTTTTCGAGGCAATAAAGCTGGGCTCCCACGGCAGGAGGACGGCGGTCGGCGAAAATCTGTTTGCGGTTCTCCAGAAAACTCCAGGAGTCCTGAGGCGGAAGCCGATGGGTATCCGCTCTCCAGCCGGCCAAAACTCGCCGGCAAGGCCGCGTAAAGACGGCCGCCGATCCGGATGCTGAAAAATGTCGGCGGCAAATGGGGATCGGCACAGAAATCCAAACTTTTGGCTGCGGCCGTCTCAACGCGGCCTTGCCGGCTCAGACAGTTGCCCGGTCTTCCGACCGGACACCCATCGGCCTCCGCCTCCCCAAGAATAGAGGATTCTGGATAAGGGAAAATCTGTTTTCATTGGTTTTAAATGGGCAGGCCGCTGCGTCCTTTGCAGCGGCCTGCCCATTTAAAACTTCCACATCACCGGGTTGTCGTCCAATCGGTCGGTGACGGTGCGGCCGATGCGGTCCATTTCGGCAAGGTCCTCCTCGGTCAGGCGGACCGATGCGGCCTGGGCGTTGGCCGCAGCCTGGTCGGCGTTCCGGGCACCGGCGATGGCGCAGGTGTTTTCGTGGGAGATCACCCAGGCCAGGGCGAGCTGGGCAAGGGTGGCTTCATTTTTCTCTGCGATGGGGCGCAGGGCGTCCACGGCGTCGAGGACTTTGGGATAGAGGTCTGCAGAAAAGAGCCGGTTTTTGGCCCGGTGGTCTCCTTTTTCGAATTTGTGGTCCGGGCCGAATTTGCCGGTTAAAAAGCCCTGGGCCATGGGGGAGTAAGCCAGGATCGTGATGTCGTTTTCCCGGCAATACGGCATGGCGTCGGCTTCGACCTGTCGCCAGAAAAGCGAGTAGGGGGGCTGCAGGCTGTCGATCCGGCCGTGTGCCGCGGCTTCGGCGATCTGGCTTCGGGAAAAGTTGGACACCCCGATGGCCCGGATCTTTCCCTGGTCCTTTAGATCGTTTAAGGCGCGCATGGTCTCTTCGATAGGAACCTTTTTGCTTCCAAATGAGCCCGCCGGCCAGTGAATCTGATACAGGTCGATCCAGTCGGTGCCCAGGTCCTTCAGCGACTGGTCGCAAGCGGCCATGACGCCGTCGTAGTGAAGGCTGTGGGCAAAGACCTTGGTGGCGATGACGACCCGGTCCCGGACATCGGAAAGCGCCTTTCCGACGATGCGTTCCGAGTGCCCGTCGCCGTATACGGTGGCGGTGTCGAAGGTGGTGATGCCCGCATCGTATGCCGCCCGGATCGCCCTTTCGGTTTCGTTGTCGTCGATGCCGGTCCACATCGTCTTTCCGGCCTGCCAGGTGCCCATGAGAATGGGGGTGATTTGGATGTCAGATTTACCCAGAGAAATTTTTTTCATTGCCGATTCTCCTTGATTGGATGAAAATGAACAGAATGCCTAAAATGCCTAAAATGAGCTAAAATGCCTAAATTGGCGGTGTCGCTTCGCTCCTTCTGTTCGAGAGGGGTGAAAATTTGCCTCTAAATTCTGCGGTCCATCAAGCTGGACACGCCACGGGTCATCGGCGTGGATGATTTCCATGGGGATTTTAGGCATTATAGGCATTATAGCTCATTTTAGGCATTTTTCTGTCCATACCACACCGTCAGCCAGATGGTGGGCTCGTCAGGGGCGGTCCAGGCCACGCGGTGCCGGACGCCTGCGGGGATGTTTACATAGCTTCCCGGAACAAGATCCACCTTCTGGTTTCCGGCTTCGAATTCGAGCCGGGCGGCGCCGCGCAGCAACAGCACCCACTCGTTTTGGTCCTGGTCGTACCAGAATCCCGGTGGAGAGGCATGCCCCTTGGAAACGATTCGTTCGATCCGGGTGGCGCCGTCTCCGGCGATCTCTTCGAACACTTCTTCGGACAACTCGGCGGGCAGCGTTTCGGTCAAATTTCCTGTATCGATGATGCTTGTCATGGATGCCTTCCTTTTCAACCAAAAACGGCTTCGCCATTTTTCAAAAAAGCGAAATCGCCGGCGATCCAGCGCCTCGCCTGCCTGCATTCAAAGCTGTTCGACGCTGCCCGGATACCCAGGATGCCCCCCCTTGCATACCTGCGGGTCATGTCCCATTATTTGATAGTGGAGTCATGAACCTGAAAACGACAATCCGAAACCAACGGAGGCAACCATGGATTCAAGAAAAATATCCAGCCAGGACCGTCAGTGCATGGCCGGCTGTATTTTCAAATATTACGGCAGCAGCGAAGGAACCGCCGACGATGAGCGGCGCGAGAAAAACTACGAGCAGTGCCTGGAAAGCTGCCGCATCTGCTGATAAATGCGCTCCCGCGCATTTATAAAAGCGGCTGCGCCGCTTAAAAAAAGATAAATAGCAAAACGCCCCTGTTTTTACCGGCAGGGGCGTTTGTTTATTCCGGGCGACCGCGTGCCTCCGATCGGCTGTCTTGTTCTCAAAGCTTTTAAAATTGATCAGTGCGCGCAGCGCACTGATCAATTTTAAAAGCCGAGGGCGCATCCGTCTTTTCGGGGGTCCGAGGCCGCGCAGTAGCCGCTGCTTTCCTCCATCCGGTAGATGAGCTGTGCGCCGCCGAAAAGAAAAGACGGTGGATTTTCGATGAAACGGTGGCCCCGTTTTTCCAGCTCGGGTCGCAGGCGGGTCAGGCCCGGTTCCAGGGCAAGGCGGAAATCTTCGCTCACGAACCAGCGCGGGGCGTCGCAAGCCGCCTGGGGGTTGAGTCCGTAGTCGAAGATCCGGGTGATCATCTGCACGTGGCCCTGGGGCTGCATGTGGGCGCCCATGACCCCGAAGCTCATCTTCGGTTTGCCGTCTACGGTGACAAACGCGGGGATGATCGTGTGGTACGGTCTTTTTGCCGGGCCGACCTGGTTGGGGTGTCCCGGTGCCAGCGTAAAGCCGCAGCCCCGGTTGTGAAGGCTGATGCCGGTCTCTGGAACGACGATGCCCGAGCCGAACCCGCGGTAGTTGGACTGGATGAAGGAAACCATCATTCCGTCGCGATCAGCGGCGGTAAAGTAGACGGTTCCTTTTTCCGGATCGGCTAACGGCTCTGGATGGCCGGCCCGGTCCATCCGGATCTCTTTTGCCCGCGAGTCCAGGAAAGACTCCTCCAGTAAGGAGGCAGGGCCGATTTCCATGAAGGCTGGATCGGCGATATGTCGGTGGGCCTCTGAAAAGGCGATCTTCATGGCCTCCACCTGGAGATGGACGCTGTCGGCCGAATCCATGGGCAATGTCGAAAGCCGACGGCGCCGCAAAAGCCCCAAGGCGATCAGCGCCGCAAGCCCCTGGCCGTTCGGCGGAAGTTCATGCACCTGCACCGACCGGTAATCCACGGATATCGGTTCGACCCATTCCGGCTGATGCGCTGCCAGGTCCTCTGCCCGGAGCCCGCCCCCGCTTTTCCTGCTGTGGGCGTCGATTTTTTCCGCGATTTTTCCCCGGTAAAAGGAGGCGCCGCCGGTTTCGGCGATTTGCTGAAGGGTATCGGCCTGGGCAGGAAGGCGGAACCGCTCGCCGGCCTTCGGTGCCCGCCCCCCCGGCAGAAACGCGGCGGCAAAGTCGGGAAAGTCCCTGTACAGGGCCGGCACCTGTGCCCAATGGGCGGCCACATTCGGCGAAACGAGAAACCCGTTGCGTGCATACTCGACGGCCGGTGAAAAAAGCTCGGCAAAGGAAAGGCGCCCGAAGCGCTGCGAGAGGGCGGACCAGACACTGACGCAGCCGGGAACCGTCACCGTATCCCAGCCTAAATCGGGCATTTTCTGCATTCCTGCAAAATGCTCCGGGGTCCATGCCCGGGGAGAGCGGCCCGAACCGTTGAGCCCGTGGAGCCGCTTTCCGTCCCAGACCAGGGCAAACGCATCGCCGCCGATGCCGGTGCCGGTGGGTTCGACCACCGTGAGGGCGATCGCCGTTGCAAGCGCGGCGTCTGCGGCGTTGCCGCCTTTTTCGATCATCCGCAGTCCGGCCTGGGAGGCCAGGGGCTGGGAGGCGGCCACCACGTTGTCTGCAAATACAGGCATTCGGCAGGAAGGGTATGGAAAGGCGGCGGGGAGGGTGAATTCGATCATACAGGTTTCCATATAAAAAGGTGAACCCTAAAGGGCATTTTATGGTCATGCCTTGTCGGACCAGCCAGCCTCGAAGCCGAAGTTCTAGAATGGTGCAGCGACTTTAAGACTTTTCCGATTTTTCCTTCTTCTTCGGCCGTTTCTTTCCGGTGGTACCTCGCCAGATCTTGCCGCGTTTGCTTCGTCGGTCTCCCTTGCCCATGGTCGCCCTCCCGATGTCGTAAGTTACATGTCAGGCCTGTCGCAGGCCGACGGGATTTAAAATTCCAAGTTCCAGATTCAAGATTTGATGAAATCTTAAAAAGTACCCGAAATCTTCGTCGGGCCTTATTCGATTTCTATAAGTATTAGAAATCACTGGATTCCCGCTTTCGCGGGAATGACGGAAAAAGGAATATTCGGCCTTTTTACGAGCCCATCAAGATTTGAAGGTTTTATAAAATCGCGAAAGCGATTTTCCAGTCATGAATTCAGCGCAGCCGAATTCATGACCGATATACAAAAATCGGATCACCGTGTAAAGCCCCGGTCGGTCGCAGGATCTGGCAGGGCGTGAACCCAGGCAGCGGAAAATTAAAGGAAATCACCTCGGCGCCCGGCCGAAGTTCTTCGCGCAGCTTTGCGGAGAGCTTTTTCAGCACGTCCGGATACAGATAGCAGAAGACCACGTCGGCCTCGGAAAGGTCTGCGTGCCAGAAATTCCGACACCGGATGTCGACGTTTCGATGGAACAGGCACAGGAGACGGCATTTGACATAGGCCAGAGGGTTGACCTCGTAGCCGACGGCGCGGATCCCGAGCCGGTCTGCCGCGGCGCGTAAGATGCGGCCGTCTCCGCACCCAAGATCAACTGCCAGCCGGTGGCTTTCTCCCTCGATGGCGGACAAGGCTATGTCGATTCGGGCTCTGGCGGTGGAAACGAACAACGCGCCCCCGGTCATCGACAGCACCAGGGCGGTGCTGACGCCGTAGGCCACCTTGAAGAGAAAGAGGGCTCCGGCAGCGATGCCGAACGCGGCAAGCCAGTAGTTCATAGAAAGTGCCTGTAATGCCTTTTATAGGGATTGTCAGGCGTTCCAGGCAGGCGTTGCGGGCTCATCAACTCAACCTCATGAAGGATCGATTGAAACGGAACGTAATGATGACAATTCCTATAACAAGAACCGGTAAGCGTCCCGCAGGAGGAACAAACCGAGTCCCGCCAGCACCAAACCCAGGATCCGAACGGTGGACACATAGGCGCGGCTGGAAAGAAATGCCCGGTATCGACCGATGACCCCGGCTAAAAACAGCTTCGAGCCGATCAGCAGAATATAAAAGCCGGTGACGAACAACAAGGGGGAAATTGGGTCCTCTTTCATTCCTTTGAGAATGAGCGGCCCACCGACGGTCATCCAGAATAGGTAGGGATGGGGATTGAGAAAATTGACCAGGGCGCCCCGCCGCAAAGATTTCGGGCTGGCATTGGAAAAGTCGGTTTCGACAGGCCTGGTTCGGATCGCTTCTAAAGCCAGAAAGCCGAGGTAGAGGGCACCGACCAGGGAGATGATCCCGAGGACCATTTCCGAGTCTGATAGTCGCGAAAGGACCAGCACCGATACCAGCACGATGGGCAGGTCGGTCAACAGGGGCGCCAGGGCTACCTTGAGCCCCTCTGCAGTGCCAAACCGAAGGGTCTGGGAGACGACAAGGGTCAGCAGCGGTCCGGGGGCGACCCCGGCTGCGAGGCCGAGGAAAACGCCCGAGAGAAAGGAGACGTTCATCTCTTGACCCGGAGCCGGAACATCGTCAGGTACAGGTACGGTCCGGCATCCGATACTGATTCCTGGGTGAATCCGAAAGCGCCCAGCCGCTTTGCAAGCGCTTCTTCGGAAAGCCGGATGGAAAAAGGAGGACCCGGCGGACCTGCTATTTTCTTGAACTCCACCGCCGCCAACCGGCCATTCGGCTTGAGCACTCTGGCGATCTCCTGCAAGGCCTCCTGATCCGTCCCATCCTCGACCAGGTCGTGGATGACGGTGGCCATCAAGCAAACATCCACCGATCCGGAAGCCAACCCTATACCGCTTCCCATGTCAGCGTGCTGCACCCCGACGGCCGGAATGCTGTCTTGGGCGACCTTCCTTGCAAGCCTTTCGATTCCTTCCCACCATCGGTCGGCTGCGACGATTCTCGCCCCGGGTTCTCTGATCCCCGCCAGAAAAAGGGTGTAATGCCCTGGACCGCAGGCCGCGTCCAGCAGCGTTTCGCTCTTTTCCAGGGTAAGGTATCGGCTCAAAATTCGCTCGTCGATAAGGTCGAAGCTGCTTTTTCCGGCACCGGCTGGAGAGTGTGTCATCATCGCGGGGTCCTTTCTCGCCAGCAGAAGCTCCCCTGTTTCAGGACAGCGCCGCCAGTTTCGTCCAATATCACAAAGGGCGACCGATGCGATGCCGAGTCTCTGGTGCCGACCAGGGTCAACGGCTTTCCCGGTATGGCCGGTCGGGCGAACCGGCATTCGATGTGTTCGATCCGGTCGATGTCCCCGCTGGCCAGGCGGCGGGACAGGGCGCCGCAGGCCATGGCAAGAACGCAGGCGCCGTGGAGAATCGTCCGGGGAAGGCCTGCGGCCCTGGCCAGCAGTTCGCTGGTGTGGATGAAGTTGGTGTCTCCTGACACCTTCGCATATTCCCGCTGCTGGCCTTCGCGGGTGGGGATTTCGATCCGGAACCGTTCTTCTTCCAGTTCCGGCGCCGCACCTTTCGGCCCTGATGGCCGGCCTTTTTTCTTCCGCACGATCAGGCCGGTCACCCCTTTTACTGCGGTTTCACCATCGATTTTGCAGCGTCCGGTGATTTCCAGCAGCTCGCCGGCTCCGGTGTCCCGGATGTCGGTGATGGTCATTTCAAGCCAAAAGGGTTCGCCGCTTTTCAGCATGCGGCGCCAGTACACCGCCTGTTCGGCATGGACCATTCGAAGCAGGTTCAGGTTCAATTCCGGCGTCTGCCAGATCTGCTTCAAATAGGGGATGAACAGCTTGGCGATGTACAGGGGGGGCAGAGGGCCTCCGGGCCTTGCATAGGCCGGGTTCGGGTCGTCAGTGGCAGCGGCGAATGCGGCTGCCTCGGCGGTGGACACCGGCGCCACCTTCGTTTCGGTTTTCCACCCAACCAGCGCCCGGTTCAGGGGACCGGCACCGAGGCTGCGCAGCAGGGTCCAGAGCAGGGAAAGTTGAGACATTTTACATAATCTTAAAATAGGTTCGAAAATGGCTTTGACGGCCGATGCTGCAAGGTACAGCAAAATTCGAAGCACGAAATCCGAAATCCGAAACAAAGTCGAAATTCGAATGACCGAATGCTCGAAACAAATTTGCATTTTGTCATTTGAATTTGGGTCATTTGAATTTGTTTCGGATTTCGATATTCGGATTTCGTGCTTTTCTTTTTATCAGTCGGGCCGCGGCCATCGTGTCGAATCTTTGCCGGAGGCAAGGGTGTTGAATTCGCATTTAAAACCTCATCAGTTTCCGGACCATCAGGGGCCGGTACCCGAACAGGGCGTTGAGATGGTGAAGAAGGGCGTGCTGGGCTTCGTTGACCCAGATTTCGTTCACCCGCAGGTCCAGGTCCCGGTAATAGGAAAGCAGTGCTTCTGTCGATTCTGCCGGCGGGGAAACCTTGTCGGCCACCTGGTGAATCAGCTCGAGCCACATGGCGCTCACCCCCATGATGTAGTGCGGCCA
>CBFCZJ010000127.1:0-9342 GCA_965602445.1 uncultured Desulfobacterales bacterium
GGTCCCAGGCCAGGCCGCAGGCGCGCAGGTTCGGCCCGCTGACCCCCCAGTCGACTGCGTCTTCGAGCGAGATGGTGCCGATGCCCACGGTGCGGGCCTTGAAAATGGGGTTCTTCAGGACCAGCGTCTCGTATTCGGCCAGCATTTTGGGAAAAATCTTCGTGAACCGGTCCACCGCCTCTTTCCACCCCTCGGGCAGGTCGGCCGCCACACCGCCGAGCCGAAACCAGGATGCGTGCAGTCTTCCGCCGGTGATCAACTCCACGATGTCGAGGATCATCTCCCGTTCCCGGAAGGTGTAAAATGTGGGGGACATGGCCCCGACGTCGTGGGCGAGCGTGCCGAAATAGACCAGGTGGTTGCTGAGCCGGTACAGCTCGCTGATCATCACCCGAATGACCTGGGCGCGGTCGGGCACCCGGATGCCGGCGAGTGTTTCCACGGCCATCACGTAGGGCAGGTTGTTGGCGGCACCGGCCAGGTAGTCCACCCGGTCGGTGTAGGGGATGAACTGATGCCAGCTCTGGCGTTCTCCGAGTTTTTCCGCCGCCCGGTGGTGGTAGCCGATGTCCATGTCCAGCTTGACGATCTGCTCGCCGGAAAGGGTGGCCACGTAGCGCATCAACCCATGGGTGCTCACGTGGTGAGGGCCGACGTTGAGGACCAGCTCTTTTTCCTCCGGGGAATGCCGGATCCAGATCCCGGCATCCACCGGCTGGCGGATCTGTGCCTCGGCCCGGGTGTAGGGGGACATTTCCGTTGCCCGTCCGGGATGCGATTTTTGAAGGGGGTGGCCCTCCCAGTCCGCGGGCATCAGGATGCGCCTCAGGTTCGGGTGGCCGGCAAAACGGATGCCGAACATGTCGAACACTTCCCGTTCGTACCAGTCGGCCGACGGCCAGATGCCGGTGATGCTGGCGACCTCGGGATTTTTCCCGGTCAGGGGGACCTTGAGCCGCAGCCGGACGGCCGGTTCGAAGGAAAGAAGGCTGTAGACCAGGGTGTAGTCGGGATAATCGGAACGGTTTCTGCGGGCCGATTCGTCCACCGCGGTCAGGTCCTCCAGGCGTCGGTACCGGGGGGAGGCCTCGGTTTTCAAAAACCGCAGCACGTCTGCGGCCCGCTGGGCGGATACGCTGTAGGTGGGCATGTCCGAGACCTGCCGGGCTGGCCGGACATCTTCACCGAAGCGCCGGGCAAGGGCCGCGGCGATGCTCTCGTCGGTTTCGGAAAGCGAAATGCGGGCGGGGGGCGGCGTCCACATCTGTTCCGAGCGGCTCTCGAAAAAACGGGGAGGAAGGACCGAATCTCCCCGTAGGGAAACGCCTTCCATACCCGGCCCCCGCCCGTCCCTGGACTTGGTTTCCCCCACCACCAATACCGGTTTTTCGCTTCCCTGACTGCCGCCGCCCAGGTGCAGCACCCGGCGGGCGGGCTGTTCTTCGAAAATTTTCTCCTGGAGCATGACCAGCCCCGCGAGGACCGCCTCGGGCCGGGGCGGACAGCCCGGGATGTAGACGTCCACCGGAAGAATCTGGTTGACCCCCTGGACCACGCTGTAGACGTCGTACATGCCCCCGGTGTTGGAGCACGAACCCATGGAGATCACCCACCGGGGTTCTGCCATCTGTTCGTAGAGCCGGAGCACCACCGGGGCGATTTTTTTGAACACGGTTCCGGAGACGATCAGCAGGTCGGCCTGTCGGGGGGAGGGGCGGTGTACCTCGGCGCCGAACCGGGCGATGTCGTACCGGGAGGTGATGGAAGTGGCCTCCTCCACGAAGCAGCACGAAAGGCCGAAAAACATCGGCCACAGGCTCCGGGAGCGCGCCCAGTTGAGCACCAGGTCGAGCGGCTGCAGCCATCGCGGTTCGTCTATTTTCGGCTCCGCTGCGGACGCCAATCAAGCCCCCCCTTTTTCCAGACGTAGACAAGGCCGAGCAACAGGACGACGATGAAAAACGATATTTCCAGAAAGCCGGTCCAGCCCAGCGGTTCGGCTGCCACGGCCCAGGAAAAGATAAAGGCGCCTTCCACATCGAAGATGAGAAAAAAGATCGCCACCAGGTAAAACGGCACGGGAAACCGGAGCCGGGCCGTACCGGTGGGGATGACGCCGCTTTCATACGGTCGGAGTTTTTCCGGGTTCGGCTTTTTGTCTCCAAACCAGGAGGAGACGAACAGCAGCACCACTGTAATGGCCAGCACGGCCGCCGCGTAAACGATCAGGCTGAAAGGCCCGGGAATCCATGGGGAGAGAGGGAAGGGATCTACAATCGGTTGCATGAAGCGCTCACGGTTGCTGAGTCAATTCAGCCCCTGCCAAAGGCGGGGATCTTTTGCGGTCTCAGCAAAAAACCCTATATCCGGCAGGGTGAAAAGTCAATTGCGGATGGCCCAAAAATATCCCAAGGCTCTATAATTGCGGCATAAAATCAATTAGCTGGATGCTTTACCGATTTCTTTTTTCCCACTTCCAGTCTTCGTAGTAATCCCAGCTGACGATTTCGTTAAGCTCACGAATCCGCCGGTCTTTTTCGATGAGGCTCGCCCGAAGGACGTCTCCGATGGAGAGCAGACCGATGAAGCGGTCGTTTTTTTCGATGAAGAGGTGCCGAACGAAGAGTCCCAGATACATCTCCTGGAGCCTTTCCAGGGAAGTGTCATGCGGGGCGGAGTGAAGCTTTCGTGTCATGTGCTCGCCGACCGGTGTGCGGGTCGGATCGAATCCGGGGCGAAGGCTGTTGCGAAGAAAGTCCCGCTCTGTCCAGATCCCTGCAATCCGGCCGGCTTCTTCGACGACGATGGCGCCGATATTATTGTCCACCATGATTTTCACCGCTTCGGTCACCGTCTTGTCGGCGGAAATGAGGATCATTTCCCGCCGTTTTTCCTCCAGAAGATCGATTGCCCTGTACATGATTCGCTCTCCCTTCGCCTCGGCGAAGCGGGCCGGACGACTTAGGGGTCCTTGTTTCCATTTTAAAGGGTACCTCGCCTACCGTTTATTATAAGCAACAGGGGGCGTCGGCGCAACTCGGCAAGACGCAGCCGGGCTGCTGCATTGACTTGCCCCCGGCGCTGCCGTATGCTGAACCAACTGCAGCCGCGGTTGGAAAAAGGTTTCGCTCCGGGAGACAACGGCCATGCAGTGAACCCGGACCGGCGGGGCGGAGCAGACAATGATCGAAAAAATTCTCTCATGCGGACGCAGGGGCGCGGAACGCGCGGCCCTCGAAGTGGCCCTGGAGGCGGGGATTTCCCCCGCCGGATGGGTCCCCGCCGATCTGTCGGCGGAGCTGACCGTTTTTGCCGGGCTCGTCGAAATGACCGGGGCCGCATTTTCAGACTGCCTGGAAAAAAATGTCGCAGAAAGCGACGGCACCCTGATCATCACCTTCGGGCGGCCCTCCGGCGATTCGGACCTTGCCCGCCGTCTGTCGCTCCAACACCGGCGTCAGCTTCTTCACATCGATGCGGCCCGAACCGACGTCGCCGATGCCGCCGAACTGATTCGATCGTGGATCGAAGTCTACCGGATCAGCGCCCTTCACGTCACCGGCACGGACGCCAAACATGCAGAAGACCTCTACGCCGCCGCCGTTCACATGCTGGTGTTCGTCGTGGAAGCGATGCCAAAAAAGATCCTGCGTCGGGCACGGCGCGTCTATCCACTGGCCCCGGCAAGCCGGCCGTGCACCCTGGAGCAGGCGGTCCAGCGCCTGGCCGGGGAAATGGCGTTGAGAGACAAGGCGGCCATCGCCAATGCCGGCCCCGATGATGTGCAGCGGCGGCTGGAGCCACTGATCGATTCGGTGGTCACGCGACTGGGATTGACCACCGGCAACGAGGCGCTGATGGAATCATGCCGGTTTGCGCGGCGAACCCCCCAAATAAACCCTGAAGAAGCGGCCTATTTTGTTTTGCGCAGCCTGTGGCGTTCGCTTCAGGCGACCCACAGCATTCGGATGGTCAAATAAAATCGCTGCCGCGATTTCTCTAAACGGCTTTCTGGCTGGGCAAAGCGCCTCTATCCTTTCGGGGTTGCAGCGGCTTTCAGGCGGCTTACGTCGATCTGGTGCTCCCGGCCCAGAAGGTATTTGAGGGCTTCGATGCAGAGAACCGCCTCGAGCTCTCTGCGGTTCATTCTGGCCAGGTGGCCGCCGTCGGCAAAGGCCTCTTCGAACCAGCGGCGGGAAAGGCTGCTTTGATCGCCGTGGCGGTTTTTCAGCGGAAGGAAATAATCCCGGGCCTTTTGCCGGAGGGTTTGCTGGGATAGAACGGCGATGTGCTGAAACATCTCATCCAGTCGGCCGGGGTCGGATAGCTGGGGCGCTTCGACGATCAACTTGAAATCGTCGAAAAAACGCGCCAATCCGTTGGCGATGTGATGGGAGCGGACCATGTTGATGCCGGCCCAGCCGGCGGAAAGCCATTTGAAGATGCCGCAATGGATTTTCGGGTTGTCTTTGCCGGTTTCCACATAGACTGTCACAGAGAACGAATCGTACATGTAGGAGTCGACCCAGCCAAGACCGGTGCGGCTGATCCCCTCCTGGCCCGTATACAGGTAGTTCCAGTCCCGGTCCCGGCCCAGCACCACCCCCTTCTTGCCTATGTCCGAAGGCCCCCGCTGCATGGAAAGCGACAGCAGAACGGTTTGATCCTGCCGGCGCATCAGGAGGATCGTCCGGTCCAGGTGGTAGGCGTAATATGCGCCGGAAAACAGGTCCGGCGTGTTGACGATGGCCTCCACCCCGTCGATTCGGACCGGTTCATCCAGGCTGTCCAGATGGGGCCACAGCTTCGGGAGGTCCTCGCCTTTTCCCCTGATTTGCGTCCAGTACGAAAGCCGCACCGATGATGGAACGGTCAGATAGGAGGGAAGATTCGGATTGAAGGCCAGCTTCAGGAGCTTTTCCATGGAGGCATTCAGGGTCGTCTCGAGATAGGCGGCCGGGGCGCCTTCGATCTCCCTTGGCACATAGCGGGCGTCCGGCTCCTTGGGCGACATGACAAAATCGATGAGGGGGGCGGCCCGTTGCGGGTCGAAGGCGGCGGAAACCTTGCTGTCGACGACAGCCAGCAAATGGGCGATGGCCGGATCGACACTTTCCGGAATCCTTCGCTGCGCCGCCGCTTCAGCCGGAGAAAAGGCCGTCTCCCCCAGAAAAAAGAACGCGGCCATCAAAACGACGGCGACGATTCGGCTTCCTTTCATATTGGATATCCCTTCATGATAAAATCGCTGCAATGATTTTATCATAAGTCGCGTTCCGAGAAAAACGACAAAAAAATCTCCATTTCGCGGCGTCATGAATCCCGAAGGTGGATCGGGTAAGATGTCGTTCCTTCGACATTGTTCCGGCGGTTGCAGGGTGTGCAGGTCTGTTGTATGGGAAAGGCGCGACGGTCGGTGGTGCTTGCCCCGGGCGGACTGCATGATTACGATTGACTGTTGTACCGGTGCGATGGCGCATCCGCCCTGTTCGATTCCGTTGTCCGGGGGATTTCTCCGGTGATATCTCCGGACATCTTTGGCATCGATATCCGCGGCAGTTCAAACCCATCGCAACCTGCTTGTTATCGAACACCTTGCCGTGGAGCTGAGACAACCGCAATGAAACCGACAACCGAAGTCAAGATCCGAGGCTACCATCTGGATGTTTACGGGCATGTCAACAATGCCCGGTATCTGGAGTTTCTCGAAGAGGCCCGATGGGACCTTTTCGAAAACCACTTCGACCTGGAGCGCTGGAAGGCAAAGCAACTCGGTTTTTTCGTCGTTCGAATCGCCATCAACTATCGCAGGCCGGTTTCCCTGGGCGACGTCCTGTCCATTGCCACCCACATCTCCCATTTCGGGAAAAAAAGCGCCGTCTTCACCCAGCGGATTTTTCGAAAGGCCGACGAGGAATTGGTCACCGACGCCGACATCACCTTCACGCTGGCCGACTTGAAGACCGGTCGCGCCGTGCCCATCGAAGGGGAATTGAAAGAGGCGTTCATCCCGTTTTGCAGGGATGAAGGCTGCGAAAGCACGCAGTGATCGCCGCCATCGCTGCCGAAATTACCCCCCGGCCGTCTGGGGAAATGCGGTGTTGGCGTAAAGGTACTCCATCTTTTCCTTGTGCTTGAGTTCCTCGTTGGCGATTCGAACCAGCATGTCCTTCAGGTCGCCGTCGTCGTGTTGTTCTGCAAGCTCGGTATAGAACCGATAGGAGCGAAGTTCCCGGTGGCTTGCCACCAGAAACACCTCTTCGCGCTTCATTTCTTTTTCGACTTCCGGTTCCTTCTGGTGCTCGGCGATCTTGTAAAGAACGACGTCGGTCATGCGCATGGGAGCAGCGCCGTATTTTCCATCCCGGTAGTCCACCAGAAACTGCCGGTGCTTCTGCTCTTCTGCGGCGATCCAGTCGCAGGTCTCTCTGGCAGCGGGATCGTCGACTTTTTCGGCGATGTCCCTGTAAAATGCATAGGCCTCTTCCTCGCGGCGGATCGCCGTTTCGATGATGTCGGCAAAGCGGGGGGTTTTCATGGCTCTCTCCTTGCCCAGTGCGCGATGGGAGAATTTCGTTGACGTATTGTAGATCTACGAATGTTCACCGCCGAGACGCGGAGGGCGCAGAGGATGCGCAGAGAACAGGGTGAAGGTTTTCTCTTAGCCCTCTGTGTCTCTTATGTTGGGAATACGTGGAGATCGTAATAAATGTCTAAAATGATCTATAATGCCTAAAATGCCTAAAATAGTGGTGTCGCTTCGCTCCGGCTTTCATATGAAACAGGCAGTATTCCATAATTTTAGGCATTTAAGCTCATTTTAGGCATTTTAGGCATTTCCAGTCTACGCGTCTCGTATATTGAAACAACATCGCAATCATCGCGCCAGCATGTACTCGGGCTCAGGCGCCGATGCGCCGGGCCTTTTCAGCCACTTGGGCATTGAATTTTTCGGCGTCGATGATGAACCGGTCATGGGAGCCCTTGGAGATGGTGTCGGTCCCGTCGTCTGCCTCGAGGGTAAACGACAGCTTTCGGCCATCGACTTTTTCGAGCGTTCCCTTCACCGTGACGGTCATCCCCGGCGGGGTCGGGGCGGTGTGGGTCACATTGATGCCGATCCCCACGGTCTGCTGCCGGGGCCAGTCGATATAAGGGTTGACCGCCCGAATACAGGCCAGTTCGAAAAGCCCCACCATAAATCCGGTGGCAAACACCCGCGGCATTTCCTGCAGTTCGGGGATATCGCCGTAGAGGTGGGGCACGGTTTTGTCCTCTGTGACCGTGTAGCTGAATTCGAAGGTCATGCCGGGCTGCAATGCGTCTCCCATTGACGTTCTCCGTTGTTGAAGGTTCAGGGTTCAGAGGTTCCCGGCTTCGCTTCTTCGGAGCTTCCGTCTTCGCTCTCAGCTTCGCCGGACAAGACGCCGCGACAAGCAGGGTTCAGAGGTTTGCGTTTTCGCGCTGTGCGCTTCCCGCTTCGCCTTTGGCTACGCCGGGCAGGTCGCCGCACAGGCAGGGTTCTGGGGTGATGAAATCATAAAAAGTCTCCAAAAACGGCCAGCGAACACATTATTGGCCGGAAATACTTCCTTGTCAAACGGAGAAAACCACTGGCGCTGTTTTCTTTTGGTCTAGAGTGCCATGAATTATATAAATGGGAATATTATCGTGACAAACGTTGCCACCATTTGACATGATTCAATGGTGCCGGCTATACGCTCGAAAGTATTTTTGATCCTGATATTCGGCGGCGCAGCCGCCTCCAATAAAATCGCTCCGGAAACATTGTGGAGCGATTTTTCCGGAGCGATTTTAACATGAAACCGATCGTCGTGCTGGTCGGCCGGCCCAATGTCGGCAAGTCCACTTTTTTCAACAGGGTCACCCGCTCCCGTCGGGCCTTGGTAGACGACCTGCCGGGCGTTACCCGGGACCGTCTTTACGCCGATGCGAGATGGGACGATTCGGTTTTCACCCTGGTCGACACCGGCGGGTTTGCCGGCGGCGTCGAAGACGAGTTCTCCCGGCAGGTTCACCTTCAGCTTCGGCGCGCCATGGCCGATGCGGACGCCATCGTGCTGATGCTCGACGGGCGCGCCGGCGTCACCCCCTTTGATGCGGAGATGCTCGACATTCTCAGGGCTGAAACGAAGCCGGTTTTTTTCGTCGTCAACAAAATCGACGGAGAGGAGCATGAAGGACTGCTCTATGAATTTCACGATCTCGGCATCGAACATCTTTATCCGGTGTCAGCCGAACATGGCTATGGCATCGGCGGCTTTCTCGATGACCTTGTCGAGGCGCTGCCCCGGGTCGAGGCGGAAGTGGAAATGGAGACGATCCGCATCGCCGTGGTCGGCCGGCCCAACGTCGGAAAATCGTCCCTGATCAACCGGCTGCTCGGAGAAGAACGCCTCCTGGTGAGCGGCACTCCGGGAACCACCAGAGACGCCGTGGACACCTTCCTCGCCCGGGGAGGGAAGACCTACTGCCTGGTGGACACAGCCGGCATACGGAAAAAGTCGAAAGTGTCCCGGAAGCTGGAGAAGTTTTCGGTGGTCCGCGCCTTGAAAAGCATGGACCGCTGCGATGTGGCCCTGATCATGCTCGACGCCGCCGAGGGGGTTACCGAGCAGGACATCCGGATCGCCGGCTATGCCGTGGAGCGGGGATGCGGCTGCGTGCTGCTCGTCAACAAGTGGGACCTGGTCGGCGCCGATCGGAGCGGCGAGGAGCGGCGGGTGATCGGCGATTTGAGGATGAGCGCCCGGTATCTCGGATTTGCCCCGGCCATGACCATTTCCGCCCGCACCGGGCTGCGGGTGTCCAAGATTTTCCAATTGGTGGACGAGGTCTTCACGCAATACGACACCCGGGTGTCCACCGGTCAGCTCAACCGGATCCTGGAGCAGGCCCTGGCACGGAACGAACCGTCCCTTCACCGGGGCCGGCGGATCCGGTTCTATTACGCCACCCAGGTTTCCACCCGCCCGCCCACCTTCGTGTTTTTCGTCAACTACCCCGAGGCGGTGCATTTTTCCTACCGCCGGTTTCTGGTCAACCAGATTCGAGAGGCGGCCGGCCTGGACAAGACCCCGGTGCGGATCTATTTGCGGAAGAGAACGGGAAGAAAGTGAGAATGCCTAAAATGCCTAAAATGCCTAAAATGAGCTAAAATGACTAAAATGTAAGGGAAACTGCCTTTTTTGTTCGATAGCATCCTATGGATCATTTGAAATGAATCGCGCTTGTTCAACAGACCGATGAGACCCTCCGCGGCATAAACGCAGATGGAGCGAAGCGACACCTTCCACAATTTTAGGCATTTTAGGCATTCTA
>CBFCZJ010000128.1:0-9271 GCA_965602445.1 uncultured Desulfobacterales bacterium
ATCCTGCGGCGAAGCCGCCCAAGTCTAAAAGCGCTCCGCGCTTTTAGACCGCGAATAGCTTTCGGTCCCTGAACTCGGCCTGTTTGCCGTCGTTCCACTGGGCCACCGGCCGAAGGTATCCCACCACCCGGCTGTAGACCTCGCAGTCCTGGAAGTCGTGAAGGGCCGGGTCCTTTGCAAAGCACGCCTCGCACTTCAGAAAGAACCGGTTTGCCTGAGGTTCGTACACGCTGCCCCCGCTGATGTGGATGCCGTCGGAGCGGGGGATCGCCGAAACAGTGACCGGACGCCGGCAGTCGTGGCAGGCCCCCTGCCAGATCAGATCCGCGTTCTCGGGTTGTTCATCGAATAACTGGTGCAGCCGTTCTACGGTCATCTGGGACATGGGTCCGTTCCTTTCCTGGTCTGGGTTGCATGGATCCCGGGGTTTACTGCCGCGCTCCCCTGCAAGGGAGAAGGTTTCATCGAGGATTGTCCGGCAAACGACCGAATCCATCCTGCATGAATAATAAATCAGTATATAATGTGGGTCAAGAGAAAATTAATACTATATATGGTATGCGGTGGGAGGCTGGGAAGCTGGGATGCTCGGAGGCTCGGAGGCTGGGAAGCTGGGAAGCCGGGAGGCTGGGACGCTGGGAAGCATAAGGCAAAAAAATCCCTGCGGGCATGTTTTTGTTTTTTGCCTTCCAGCCTCCCAGCATCCTGGCCTTCCAGCTGGGCGAAGCGCTATGCCTCCCAGCCTTCTCGCTTCCCAGCGGGTTGATTGCGTTATTTGCCTATCGACCCTCCAAGGGCACCAGAATAATTTCGATGCGGCGGTTTCGGCTTCTTCCCTCGGCGGTGTCATTGGAGGCGACCGGCTGGTAGGGGCCGAAGGCGGCGGCAGACAGCTTCGTCGGATCCACTCCTTCTTCCTGGAGAAAACGGACCACCGAAATCGCACGGGCGGCGGAAAGCTCCCAGTTGGAAGCGAAACGATTTTTGAGCCCGGAACCGATGGGCACATTGTCAGTATGGCCCTCCACCATCACCGCGTGGCTGCTCTGGGCCGTGAGAGAGTCGGCCACCTTGGCCAGGACCTCCCGCCCCCGGGGATTGACCTGGGCCTGTCCGGTGTTGAACAGGATCTTGTCGACGAGGGTCACCTTCAGGCGGTTTTCCATCTCTTCGATCTGGATCTCCTTGGCCTCGATCTGCTCCTTGAGGCTTTCTTCGATCTCCTTTTTGGTGTTGTCGAGCCGATTGATCACGGTGGACTGCATGGCGATGATCGATTTTTGCTTGTCCAGTTCGAAGCTCATTTCCCGCATCTGTTCGCTGCAGGACTCATTGATCTCGGTTAGGGCCAGGTTCAGATCGTCCAGGTTGCGCTCGAGATTTTCGTTGCGGGTTTCCAGGACCGACACCTGGTTGCGGCAGTCCAGCAGCGCCTTTTGGGTATCCGCCAGTTGGGCGGCGGTGTCTTCGACGCTCGCTTTTTCGGTGGACAGGGCCTCCCTGGTTTGCGCCAGGTCAGCTTGAAGCGCATCATGTGCTTTCTGGGAGACGCATCCCCCGAGCATGAAAACGGCGACCAGGCATGTCGTCCAATAGCGTCTTTTCATGGTTCGTTCTCCTGAAAAGGTAACGGAGCATTATGATTCCAGCCGCTCGCCGGCAGGAATCATTCCTGGATCTTGTTGTTCCGGAATTGGATATAGCCGTCCCGGAAAGCGGCATAGGGGTCCAAAGAGGCTTCCTTCAGCGTTTCGTAGTCGCCGATGCGAAAGCTCACATCGTTGACGGTGCGGCCTCCCAGGATAGCCATCCCGGTGCCGAAATCGTCCACGGCCCAGGTCACCGGGCTCAGATACCGGTCTCCGATCCACGACAGGCCGTCTCGCAAGGTCGTCGGCCCCATGAAGGGCACCACCAGGTAAAATCCGTTTCCCACGCCGTAGACGGCCAGGGTTTGCCCCAGATCCTCGTCGCTGCTTTGCAGTTCAGGATAGCGGGCGGCCACGTCGGCCAGCCCACCGACGCCGGCGGTGGTGTTGATCGTCAGGCGCAGGAGTTCGTTTCCCGCCTCGGAGCCCTTGCCCTGGAGGAGGCAGTTCGCCATCCGGATCGGGGCAAACAGGTTGTAGAAGAAATTTTTGATGCAGATCCGTATTTCGGACGGCACCACGGTCCGGTAGCCGGTGGCCGCCGGCTTGAGAACCCAGAAGTAAAGCCGGTCGTTGACCTGGAAAAGCACCCGGTTGACCGGCTCCAAAGGATCGTAGACCTGCACGGCGCCTTTTTCCGCCTCATCGTATAGGTCGTCGAAAAACGGATCCTGGCTTTCCTCGGCGGCGGGAGATGGCTCTTTGACCGATCCCGCCGCCGGTCCGGCGGGTTGGGCATAGGCGCTGCCCGCCAAGGCGGCCGTCCCGACAAGGATCAGAACCGCGGTCCACCGGGCGAGGAAAACGGCCTTGGATTTCCTCATTTTTCGTTCTTTCCGGCTTTTAACGCCTCGGTCTTTTGCTTCAGAAGGGCAATCAAATGATCGGGAGGCTCATTTTGAAGCACCCGTTCGAATTCGTTTCGATAGTTGCCCAAAAGGCTGGCGCCCTCGATGGTCACGTTGTAGATCCGCCAGGAGCCGGTGCGCGTCCACATGCTATAGTCGACGGGGATTTCCACCGTCTCGCGAAGAATTTTGGTTTCCACCAGCGCCTTGGTGTCGGATTTCATCGTCACTTCGACAAAGACGACCTTCTCATTGTGGTATTTACCTTGAATCTGGTTGAAATAGTTGGTGCCGAGAAATTCGGTGAAGACTTCGGTGAATTCTTCCCGCTGCTCCGGGGTGAAGCTTTGCCAACGATGCCGCTTGAGGGTGCCCCGGGCGATGGCTTCGAAGTCGAAAATATCCCGGGCGATGGCCCACAACCGGTCCAGCTGTTCTTCTTCGTGGGCACCGTCCTTGTATCGGGGGTCCCGCAAGATTTCGATCACCTGTTCAATGGGGCCTTTGAGCGCCTCCATCGGGCCTTCCGCCGGTGTGGAGGCCGCCGCTGAAAAGGCCGAGGCCGCACCCGCGAAAAGCACCCAGAAAACAGCCGCCGTTATCATCCATTTCTGCTTCATGAACCCTCCGCTTCCGATGCTATTCCACGCTGCCGAACACATACTTGCTGATCAGCGATTCGATGTCGATGGCCGATTCGGTCTCGGTGATCTCGCCTCCGGCCTCGAGAAACGCCATTCCGCTTCCCGGGGTGAGCATGATGTACTTGTCGCCGATGAGGCCCGATGTCTTTACCGACGCGATGACGTCTTCGGAAAGCTCGATCCCATTTTCGATCTTCAGCTCGACCCGCGCTTCCATCCGCTCGTGGTCGAGGGTGATGGTTTCCACCCGGCCGATGGGGACACCGGCCATTTCCACCTGGGACCCGGATTTCAGACCGCCGACGGACTGAAAGCCGGCATAGACCGAATAATAGTTGCCCCCCATCAGCTCCATCTGGCCCAGCTTGATGGTCAGATATCCCACACAGGCGATTCCGATGATCATGAAAATGCCGACTGCGGTCTCAATCGATCCTCTTTTCATCTTTCCCCCGTTGGGTGTTTCATCGACTTACGGCTTATTGACAAATGGAAAACGATGCATGCCGACTGTGCCGTGCCTCGGCTTCGGCCACGCGCTGGTCCAGGGAGTCTTCTTTTTTCCCTTCTGCGATTCCGATCCGGACCTCGATGCAAAAACCCTCCCGGCTCGAGTCGCCTCTGATGCCCGCCTGGCGGACCTCGCCTTCCAGGTCAGTGCAAAAAGTCTCCGCCTCGCTGTGGCGGGTGCCGGCGAGCAGCAGCGCGATCCGGTCGGCACTGAGGCGGAAGCAGGTATCGGTGACCCGAAGCCTGTCGTGGATGACCTCCACAAACCGGGTCAGAAGATCCTGTGCCGCCTGGTGTCCGAATCGCTCCATGACTTCTTCCAGGTTTTCGAAGCTGAAAAGCAGGAGGGTAAAGGGAATGCCGAAGCGCTCGGCCCGGGCCGTTTCCTCCCGAAAACATTTTTTCCCCTCCCGGCGGGAGGCCATTCCGGCCAGCTCCACCTTGGGCTCCGACAGCCCGTGGATGAACCCCTGGACCACCGGGTCTTCGCTGCTCTGAATTTCTTCCGGAGTTCCTTCCACGAAGATCCGGCCTTCGTCGATCATCGCCACGCGCTGGGAGATGTAAAAAATGTCCGGAATCTCGTGGCTTACGATCACCCCGGTGAATCCGAACCGTTTCTGGTATTCGGCGATCATGCCGTGAACCGCATTTTTCCGGATCGGGTCCAGGCCGGTGGTCGGTTCGTCAAACAGCACGATTTCCGGCTCTGTGACCAGGGCTCGGGCCAAGGCGACCCGCTTTTTCATGCCGCCGGAAAGCTGGGAGGGATAATTCCCGTCGATGTCATGAAGATCCAGCGCCTCCATCTTGTCCCGCACCTTCCGGGTGATTTCCTTGTCCCGAAGGCGGGTCCTTTCCTTCAGGGGCAGGGCCACGTTTTCGTAGACGGTCATCGAGTCAAACAGCGCCGAGCCCTGGAACATATAGGAAAATTTTCGCTTCAGTTCCCGGCGTTCGGCCTTTTTCATGGAGGAAAGGCGACGGCCCGAAAACAGAATGCTGCCGGAATCCGGGGTCATCAGGCCGATAATGTGCTTGAGCAGCACGCTTTTTCCCACGCCGCTCTTTCCGATGATGGAGGTGACCTCTCCGGCGTAGATATGCAGGTTGACGCCGTCGAGGACAACATTGTCCCCGAAGCGCTTGTGAACGTCGGCAAATTCGATGAGAGGCCGCTCGGTCATCGCTACAGCAAAAATGAGGTCAGCACGTAATCCACAATCAGCACCAGGACGCAGGAGATGACGACAGCCGAGGTCGTGGACTGGCTGACGCCCTTTGCGCCGAATCCGTCTTTCCGGGTGTGGGTCATGTATCCCTGGTAGCAGCAGATGGTCACCACCACGGCGCCAAAGACGATCGCCTTGATGAATCCGCCGTTGATGTCCTGCATCAGCACACTCGATTCGACTCTCGAAAAATAAATGCCCTGGCTGACGTCAAGCAGCAGCGAACCGCTCAAAAATCCGCCGAAAATCCCGATGACGTCGAACAACGCCGTCAGCAGCGGAAAGCTGATCAACGCCGCAGCCAGCCGCGGGCTGTACAAAAAGCGGATCGGGTTGATGTCCATGGTTTCCAGGGCGTCGATCTGCTCGGAAATCCGCATGATCCCGATCTCGGCGGACATGGCCGATCCGGCACGGGCGACGATCATGATCGCCGTGAGCACCGGCCCCAGCTCCCGGATCAGCGACAGGGCCACGGCCGAACCGAGAAACCCCTCGGAGCCGAATTTGGTCAGGGTGTAGTATCCCTGAAGGCCCAGCACCATGCCGGTAAAGGCGCCGGTAAGGCAGATCACCAGCACCGACTTCATCCCGATGAAATAGACCTGCTGGACGATTTTTCCCACCTGCACCGGAAGGCTGAAAATCAGGAAAAATCCCCTGAAGAAAAAGATGCCCACGCGGCCCAATTCCTGAACCAGAAAGATGGTGAACCGGCCAAGCAAGGCCAGCGGATTGTTTGCAAGGGTGTATGCCGGCATCGTCACGCTGCAATGAATGGGTGTATGTTCATCAGAGTGGACGAAGTTAGATGGTTCTAAAGAGTCTGTCAAGAATTTGAAGATCTTGGCGCCACACCATTGAAAGGATGCCCGGTCTTTGACGGCGCTGCCGCTGGTCTGGTATAGCACCGGTGCCGGATTTCAAGGAGAATGACCATGGCCGACATCGATCCATGCTATCTTCAGCCTACGCCGATATTGGATGCGCAGCACCCGTCGGTGCGCAGTTTCGCCCGGGAGGCTGTTGCGGGATCGACCGAACCGGTCGAAAAAGCGGTGCTCCTTTTTTATGCGGTCCGGGACGGGATTTGGTACGATCCTTACACCCCCTTTTACCGCCCGGAGCATTACCGGGCGAGCCGAACCCTTGCCGCCGGCCGCGGCTTTTGCATCCCCAAGGCCGCCCTGCTGTGCACCCTGGGCCGGGCCTGCGGCATTGCCAGCCGCATCGGGTTTGCCACGGTGCGCAACCACTTGACCTCCCGGCAGCTTTTCGAATTCATGGGGACGGATTTGTTCGTCTACCACGGCTATACGGAATTTTTCCTCCGGGGCCGGTGGGTCAAGGCAACCCCCACCTTCAATATCGAGCTCTGTCAGAGATACAAGGTGGCCCCTCTCGGCTTTGACGGGGTTCACGACGCCATGCTCCAGGAGTACAACCGTGAAAAGAAGCGGTTTATGGAGTACGTGGACATCCATGGTGTGCATGCAGACGTGCCGGTGGAGGCCATCGTGGCGGCATGGAAAAGCGCATACGGGGTCGAGCGTGTCGCCGCCTGGACCGCCGCTCTGGAAAAAGGCAGGATGACCGGACGCCGGTTCGAGGAGGAAACGCCGAAATAGGCGCCATTGACGCATTCCCTGCGATGAGATATCTTAATTTGTTTATCTTGAAGAGAAGGTGCCGAACCCAACGCTCCGGTCCGGGAATTTGATTCGCAGGCGAGGAGTTTGTTGAAGAAGGGGACTTTCCGGGACGGAGTCTTATGTTAGGAACTTATGTCAATACCGCGGCGATCATTGCCGGAAGCCTGCTGGGGCTGCTGCTCAAAGGGGGCATTGCCAAAAACACCGCCGCCTCTGTGATGCACGCCATCGGGTTGGCCGTGGTTCTGATCGGCCTGCGGGGCGCGTTCAAAACCGAAGCGCTGCTGGTGGTCATCGGCAGCCTGGCTGTCGGCACACTGCTCGGCGAGTACCTGCGAATCGAACAGCGCCTGGAAGGGCTGGGCACGAAGCTGGGGTCGCTGGTTCGGGGCAGCGAAGAGGGCTTTTCCGCCGGTTTCGTGACGGCCAGCCTCGTTTTCTGCGTCGGGGCCATGGCCATCGTCGGCTCCTTGGAAAGCGGCCTGGCCGGCAACCATCAGACCCTGTTTGCCAAGTCGGCCCTGGACGGCGTGGCCTCCATCATCTTTGCATCCACCCTCGGAGTCGGGGTCTTATTTTCGAGCATTTCGGTGCTCATCTACCAGGGGGGCATCACCCTCGGCGCATCGTTGATTCGGCAGTTTCTCACACCGGAGGTGGTCAACGAGATGTCGGCCGTGGGCGGGCTGCTGATCTTTGCCATCGGCATCAACCTGCTGGAAATCCGAAAACTGAAGATCGGAAACATGCTGCCGGCCCTTTTTATGCCCCTGGGCTATTACACCATGATCAGCCTGCTGATGTGAGAACCATCCTGATACGGCGGCTGCTTTGTCCCATAGGCTCCATATCCTGCAACCGAACCACGCGGCGCCGGCGGCTTTTTGACGGCGGCCGATAGGAAGGAACGATACCGATTTTATGAAAAAACTGATCGAAAGTGTGTTGAAACGAATATCCGGGCGCGCCAAGAATGATGCACACCCGAAGGAGAGGGCAAACCGTGCGCCGTTGCCCGTCGAAGAAAAAGAAAAGAAAAGAACCCGGCCGCAGCGCAGAAAACGATCGGATGCGGAGAGCGGTCAAAAGGACAAAGGCCGGGCTCCGGCAGGCGGCACCGGAAAAAAAGGTCCCGCCGCATCGGCAGAGAAAAATGCCTCGGCCGCAAAGAGTCAATGGGATGTGTCGCAATTTCAGGTGCCGGAATCCGAAGGCAGGGTCCGGTTTCACGACCTGGACATCCCCGACCCGGTGATGCGGGCAATTTACGATCTCGGGTTTCAATACTGCACGCCGATCCAGGCCGAGATCCTTCCCAGCACCCTCAAGGGAGTGGACGCCACCGGCCGTGCCCAGACCGGCACGGGGAAAACAGCCGCCTTTCTGATTACGGTGCTCACCCACATGCTTCGCACCCCCTCTGCGGAGGACCGAAAACCGGGAACGCCCCGGGTGTTGGTCCTGGCGCCCACCCGTGAGCTCGTTTTGCAGATCTCATCGGAGGCCGAGGCGCTGTCTCGATATTGCCCGTTTCAGATCGTTTCCGTATACGGCGGAGTGGACCTGGAAAAGCAGCGAAAAAAACTGACGGCAAAGCCGGTGGACATCGTTGTGGCAACCCCCGGCCGCCTGATGGACTTTCAGAGAAGAAAGGATCTGTTCCTCGGCCGGGTCGAGATTCTGATCATCGACGAGGCCGACCGGATGCTGGACATGGGGTTTATCCCCGACGTTCGCAAGATCGTCTACAGCACGCCGTCCAAGGACAACCGGCAGACGATGTTTTTTTCCGCCACCTTGGATGACGCGGTGGAGCGGCTGGCGCGGTCCTGGACCCGGGGTGCGCTGAAGGTGGAGATCGAACCGGAGCAGGTGGCCGTCGATTCCGTCGACCAGGTGATCTACATCGTGACCCGGGAGCAGAAGTTCGCCCTTTTGTACAACATCATCGAAAAAAAGCGCCTGGAGCGGGTGCTGGTGTTCTGCAACCGAAAAGATGAGACGCGAAGGCTGGCCGACAATCTCTGGCGTCACGGCATCGACTGCGCGATCCTTTCCGGTGACGTGCCCCAGAACCAGCGCACCCGGAGGCTGAAAGACTTCAAGGCCGGAAAGATCCGGGTGCTGGTGGCCACGGACGTCGCCGGCCGCGGGATCCACATCGAAGACATGGACCACGTGGTCAATTATACGCTGCCCCAGGACCCGGAGGACTACGTGCATCGAATCGGGCGCACCGGCCGGGCCGGGGCCGTCGGCACTTCCATCAGCTTTGCCGACGAGGAGGATTCTTTCCAGATACCGGCCATCGAAGCGTTCATCGGCCGGGAAATCGGCTGCACCATGCCTGAGGATTCCTGGCTTGCACCGCCTGAGAAGATTCCGGGCCGAAGCAACAAGCGTGCGCCAAACGGCGCCAAGAAACCCGTCTCTTCCCGGAGCGGCGCCGGGGGCGGTCGAAAACGCTCCTCCGGCCCCCGCGGTGAAAGGGGGCGCAGATCCCGGCCGCCGCGGCCCAGGTCCCGAAGCCCGAAGAAGGGATGATGCGCCGCAAAAAACACCGGCTTCGGGGGTAGTTTCATACGACCATGCCGCTGGCGCGGCGTTCAAGGTTCAGGGTTCCAGGTTCCAGGTTTGCCGGACGGAGGTGGGAAATGAGCGTCATTGTCGATTTTGCCGTGTTTCCGACGGACCAGGGGGGCAGCGTCGGCCGCCACGTCGCCCGGGCGGTCAAGA
>CBFCZJ010000129.1:0-9189 GCA_965602445.1 uncultured Desulfobacterales bacterium
TATTGACTTTTATGCTCAGCAATCAAACGATCCCTCAGCTCTTTGAGCCTGCCGCTGATGCCCACCTTATAGGTGTGAGGATTTTCGAAGCGCTTGTACTCCGCAGGAAGCCTCGCCAGACGCTCCCGGCAGTACTGTACCGATTGAGCCAGGGAAGGCGGATCGTACACGATCCTGCCCTGGGCCATCACCGGAAGAAGCAGCGGTTCGGTTTCGTGCGGTTCGATGGCAAAGGATTGATGGGGAGCGAAGGGGTGATGCATCACGGCAATGTTTTTTTCATCTTCGAGTCCGACCACATCGGCGCCTAAAAACAATCCGTCATCGTCTATAGCGCGCCACACCTGCTTTTTGTCGGGCAGGGTGATTTTAGAAACAGTTTCCGAAAGCTTGATCACCGGCTGTCCGCCGGCTTGCGCCAATTTGTACACGCCGTCGAGCGCTGCATCGGGCTGTCCGGTGACCAGACTGGTCCCCACGCCGAACACATCGATAGGCGCCCCCTGCTCCGTCAGGCTTCTGATGACATGCTCATCGAGCTGATTGGAAGCGGCGATTTTTACGTAGTGCAAATCCGCCTCATCGAGCATGGAGCGGCTTTTTTTGGCCAGATAGGCCAGGTCCCCGCTGTCCAGCCGGATGCCTTTCAGACGGCGGCCCTTTTTTTCCATTTCTTTTGCCACGGTAATCGCGTTGGGCATGCCGCTTTTCAGGGTGTTGTATGTGTCCACAAGCAGAACGCAGTCATCCGGGCGGGCGGCGGCAAAGCTGCGAAAGGCGTCGATTTCGTTTTCGTGGCTCTGCACATAGGCATGCGCCATGGTACCGGACGGCTCCAGATTGTAATCCCTTGCCGCCCGCGCATTGCTGGTCGCATCGAATCCGCCGATGACGGCGGCGCGGCTGGCATAGTAGCCCCCCAGCCCCTGCGCGCGACGCAGCCCAAAATCGATGAGCACACCATCTTTTGCCGCGTGGCGCATGCGGCTGGCCTTGGTGGCGATCAGCGATTGAAAATTGAGAATGTTGAGCAGCACCGTTTCGACAAGCTGGGTTTCGATCAGGTTTCCGTCGACTCTCAGAACGGGGCGCGTCGGAAATACCAAATCGCCTTCCAAGGGGGAGTAAATCGTGCCTGCAAATCGGAAGCCTTCCAAATAGGTCAAATAGTCGGGATGAAAGGATTGTGCTTTCAGAAAATCCAAATCTTTTTGGTCGAAGCGGAAATTTTCCAGAACCGCCAGCAGATCCGGAAGCCCGGCGAAAATCGTGTATCCGCCGTTGAATGGATTTTTGCGGAAAAAGTAATCGAATACGGCGGATTCATCCTTTCGGCCGGCCAGAAAATAGGCCTGCCCCATGGCAAGTTCGTACTGGTCGGTGTATGTTGCCGTAAAATCGAACAAGATCAGCTCTTTACTTATCCCTGGTTTTGATGCAATAGCCGTACTCGCCGGAGGCCATGCGGTTGAGCGCCGTTCGGACGCGCCGCTCCTCCATGGCAGAAAGCCGCGCGGCCGCCTGGGTCATGGCCTGCTGCTGCACGGCAGGCTTCCTCATAGATGGCAGTTGTGTCCTACGGGTAAAGAATGATGTGTGATCAAAGGGATGTCAACTTTTTATGACCACGGCTCCCGAATCACTGCGATTTCAGGCGCTCTACTGGATGGCCGCAGGGAACAAGGCGGAGGCTACACCAGCTGCCATACATAGGTTCCGATTGATTTAGATTTGATGATTCCCTGTTGCTTGAAACAGGGATACCAAATTATTCCCGTATCTGCGGGGGGTCGGTCTTACAGCATCATCCGCAGGCTCAGTTCTTCCAACTGGGCCTTGGTCGCGGCAGACGGGGCGCCGGTAAGCAGGCACGCCGCCTTCTGGGTCTTGGGAAACGCGATGACCTCCCGGATGGAGCGCTGGCCGCACAACAGGGCCACCAGCCGGTCGAATCCGAAGGCGATGCCGCCGTGGGGCGGGGCCCCGGATTCCAGGGCCGACAGCAAAAAGCCGAACTTTTCCCGGTAATCCTCCGGGGCAAGCCCCAGTGCAGAGAGCACCCGCTCCTGGAGCTCCCGCTGGTGGATCCGGATGCTTCCTCCCCCGATCTCCGAGCCGTTTAAGACCAGGTCGTAGGCCCGGGAGCGGACCGAAAGCGGGTCTTTTTCGAGGCGGTCGTAGTCTTCTTCCAGCGGCGCGGTAAAGGGATGGTGCAGGGCCTGATAGCGTTTTTCAGACTCGTCGTATTCGAGGAGCGGAAATTCGGTCACCCACACGAAGCGAAACTCGTTTTCGTCGATGAGCCCGAGCCGGCTGCCGAGGTGGTTTCGCAGGTGGCCCAATGCCTCATGGGCCACGCCTGCGGCGTCGGCCACGAAAAACACCAGGTCTCCGGGAGCCATGTCGATCCGTTCGGCCAGGGCCGCCTTTTCCTCGTCGGTAAAAAACTTGGCGATGGGCGACTGCCAGGCGTCTTCGCGCACCTTGATCCAGGCCAGGCCCTTGGCCCGATAGACGGCGGTCAGTGCGGTCAGATCGTCGATCTCTTTTCGGGAAAAATCGATGCACCCCTTGGCATTGAGGGCCTTGACCACCCCGCCTTTTTCGACCGCCCCGGAAAACACCTTGAACCCGGATGCGGCCACGATGTCCGACACGTCGGCCAGCTCCAGGCCGAAGCGGACGTCGGGTTTGTCAAGCCCGTAGCGTCCGACCGCCTCGGCATAGGTCAGCCGGTCAAACGGCGTATTCAATTCCAGGTCCAGAATGCTCGAAAACAGCGCCTTCATCATGCCTTCGGCCACGGCCATCACGTCTTCTTCGCCCACGAAGGACATCTCCAGGTCGATCTGGGTAAACTCCGGCTGGCGGTCGGCTCGGAGATCCTCGTCCCGGAAGCACTTGACGATCTGGTAGTAGCGGTCGAGTCCGGCGATCATCAGAAGCTGCTTGAAGAGCTGGGGCGACTGGGGCAGGGCGTAAAACAGGCCCGGGTTGACCCGGCTCGGCACCAGGTAGTCCCGGGCGCCTTCGGGCGTGCTTCGGGTGAGCACCGGGGTTTCGGCCTCGATGAAGTCCAGGTTGTTGAGGTATTCACGGACCGTTTGGGCGGCCCGGTGGCGGCGCAACAGGTTTGCCTGGATCGCGGGCCGGCGAAGATCGATGTGCCGGTGGGCGAGGCGAACGGTCTCGGAGACCTCGATGTCGTCCTCGACCAGAAACGGAGGGGTCTTGGCCTCGTTGAAGATTTTCAGCTCGGTGGCCATCACCTCGATTTCTCCGGTGACCAGGTTCGGATTGGTCATCCCTTCGGGACGGTGATCGACCCGGCCCCTTACGCCGAGCACGAATTCGTTTCGAATCACGTGGGCCTTTTCGTGGACCGCTTCGTCTACGAGCGGATTGAACACCACCTGGGTGATGCCCCGGCGGTCCCGGAGGTCCACGAAAATAACCCCGCCGTGGTCCCGCCGGCGCTGGACCCAGCCCATGAGAACGACCTCTTTTCCGAGGTCGGCAGAGCCCAGTTCGCAGCAGTGGTTGGTTCTTCTCATTTCTTCGAGTTTGTCGCTCAAAACGGGGTCTCCTTGCTACGGTTGCAGGCGGTGGATCAGTTCCGCGACGATCCCTTTTATGGGGAGCTCTTGCTGGTCGCGGGTGCGCATGTTTCGAAGCTGCGCCACCTCCCGGGAAAGCTCCTGCTCTCCCAGCATTAGAACGTAGTCTGCGCCGAGGCGGTCTGCCCGCTTCATCTGGCTTTTGAGGCTTCGATCCTCGAAGTCCATTTCCGCTTCGATGCCTGCGGCACCCAGCCGGCAGATCCACTCAAAGGCGATCTCCTGACTTTTCCTTCCCAAGGCGGCGATGAACACCTTCGGCGTCCGGACGAAGTGTTCAGCGGCAAGCCCGCAGACTTCGGCCAGGCGGTCGAAACCGATGGCAAAGCCGGTGGCGGGAATGGACGGGCCGCCGAGCATCTGCACCAGACCGTCGTAGCGGCCGCCGCCGGCCACCGCGCTCTGGGCTCCCAAGGCGCCGGTCTGCATCTCGAAGGTGGTCCGGGTGTAGTAGTCGAGACCGCGGACGAGGCGCCCGTCGATTTCGTAGTCGATGCCGAGCTTTTCGAGCTGTTTTTCGACCGTTTGGAAGTCCTTTTTGCAGGCATCGCACAGGTAATCGGCAAGAATCGGCGCGCCGGTCATGGCTTGCCGGCAGTCGGGCACTTTGCAGTCGAGCACCCGTAATGGGTTGGTCGTCATCCGCCGCCGGCAGTCAGCGCAGAGCCGATCTTCGACCGTGCGAAGATAGTCCACGAGAGCCTCCCGGAACCGCGGCCGGCAATCCGGGCAGCCCAGGGAGTTGATGTGCGCCCGGACATCGGGCACCTGGAGTCTTTCAAAGAGGGTGTTTAGCAGCACGATGAGCTGAACGTCGGCCAGGGGCGATGCGATGCCGAAAATTTCGGCGTTGATCTGGTAAAACTGCCGGTAGCGGCCTTTTTGGGGGCGCTCGCGCCGGAACATGGGACCGACGGTGTAGAATTTTCGAACCGGGTCCGCCGCGTGCATCTTGTGCTGGATATAGGCCCGCACCACCGATGCCGTGGCCTCCGGACGAAGCGTGATCAGCGCTCCTTTCCGATCGGGAAAGGTGTACATTTCCTTTTCAACGATGTCCGTGGCATCGCCGATGCTTCGGGAAAACAGTTCGGTCCTTTCCATGATCGGAATCCGGATTTCCCGAAAGCCGTAGTCTTCCAGCAGCCCGGTGGCTTTTTGTTCGATGTGCTGCCAGAGCTCGACTTCACCTGGAAGGATGTCCTTGAATCCCCGAATCAACTGAATCATGGCTGCGCGGCTTTCTTTGGAAGCGCTGCAGGAAACCCTTCCTGCAACTCTGCAAAAATAAACTCATTTCATTACCCGGCAAGCGGGAAATAGTCAACAGCGGAGTCGCACAAGCGCCCAATCCCCTGTTTATTTTCGCCGTATTTTCCGCTATGCAGGAGGACGGTTTCCGGCCGGCCCTGGCAGGTGGGCGCCCTTTGCGCCCGTCTGACCGGGATCGGAGGTCCTTTGAGACAACCGCCGGGCCGGATGCTGTGATTCGATACCCCGTGCCGCGTCCAAGGAGGTTTTCCATGTTTCGTTTTCTGCTGCTGTCGCTGCTGCTGTTGTCGATATTTTCTTCTCCGGTTGCGGCGGAGTTGAGGATCAAGCTCGGTGTCGTCACCAAACCCGGGTCCGCCCAGAACATCGCGGCTGAAAAATTCAAGGACCTGATCGAAGCCCGCTCAAACGGCGAGATCCGGGTCCGGATCTATCACTCCAAATCGATCGGCAACGAAACCGAAATTCTCCAACAGATCCAGATGAACACGGTGCAGATGGGAATCATCACCGCCGGTCCGTTCGACACCTTCGATCCGATCGTACGGGTGGTGAACTTTCCCTTTCTATTTCGGGATCATGCCCAGGCCGACGCGGTTTTAGACGGCCCGCTGGGAGCCGAAGTGCTGAAAAGCCTCGAAGGGGTCGGATTCAAGGGATTGTGTTTCTCGGAAAACGGATTTCGGAATCTGACCAACAACCGGCGCCCGGTCCGGACGCCCCGGGACGTCGAAGGACTCAAGATCCGGGTGATGGCGTCGGCCCTGCACAAGGCGATATGGCAGCAGCTCGGGGCAAACCCCACCCCGATGCCCTGGCCCATCTACACCGAGCTGGAGCAGGGGGTCATCGACGGCCAGGAAAATCCGCTTTGGGTCATGGAGGCCTACAAGTTCTACGAAATTCAAAAGCACATGACGCTGACCCGCCACGTGTACTCGCCGCACATCACGGCGGCGTCTTTGGCCTGGTGGATGACGCTGGCGCCGAGCACCCAAAAACGTATCGGGGAAACCATCTTGGAGGCGGCTCGCTTCCAGCGCCGGGACAACCGGGAAAAGAACGCGGCGCGTCTGGCGCTTCTGAAAGAAAAGGGGATGCAGGTCGTAGAGGATCCGGACATCGACGCATTTCGCGCCAAGGTGGCGGGCCTGAAGGACATGGAGATCTACCGGGATCCCAGAGTCAAAGACCTGCTGGAGCGGATTCTGGCGGAAACCAGATAAAAAAACGAAGATGTCGGATATCCAGGCTTCGCCAAGGCTACGCCCGGCAGGCGGATGGCAGCGTTGTCATTGGCCGGCGGGATTCAAAATTCCAAATTCAAGATTCTCCGGCGGCAAATTGATAAGAATCTTTCAGTCCTAACCGGCCAGTTTGATCAATAGCGAAACTTCCCTGCCCGTCATCCCGGGCGAAGCGAAGCGGAGACCCGGGATCCAGCAAAGTCCGGATGCCGGATCAATCCGGCATGACGGAAAAAGGGAAATTCGGGCTTTTTACGAGACTGTCAACCTTGAATCTTGAACCCCTGAACCCTTGAACCCCTATACTTCATCATGAATCTTGAATCGGCAAGCGCCTTCATCGACCGTTGGGTCCAGCGCCTTCTCTTTGTTTTCGGCTTTTCCATGGCCCTGGTGGTCGCGCTGCAGGTGCTGTTTCGCTACGGGCTGAACCAGTCCCTTTTCTGGTCCGAGGAGCTGGCGCGGTTTTTTCTCGTATGGCTGACGTTTCTCGGTGCCACGGTTGCCTATCGCCGCGGGATGCATCCAGGCGTCGATGTCCTGACCGTCCGGATGTCCGGTCGACTCCGCCGCGGCTGTGCGGTCTTCGTTCATCTGGTCTGCATGGGCTTTTTTGCGGTCATGGTGGTTTACGGGGCGCTGTTTGCCCATTTCATCCGGATGCAGATCTCGCCCGCCTTGAATCTGCCCAAATGGATCGTGATGAGCGTGATCCCTGTCAGCGGCGGCATTTGCCTGCTTCATGGGATGGCGCTGACGATCAAGGAGCTGTCGGAAACCGCCGGTGACCGCTGAAATCCTTCTCATATCCCTCGTGTTTCTCTTTTTGATTCACACCCCCATCGCGGTGGCCATCGGCGTTGCCTCGGCCCTGGCCATCCTGGTCCGGGGCGACTTTCCCCTGATGATGATCGCCCAGCGGATGTTCGGGGGCGTCGATTCCTTTCATCTGATGGCGGTGCCGCTGTTTATGTTTACCGGGGTCATCATGGAAGCCGGCGGCATCAGCCGCCGAATCATCGATCTGGCCAATGCCCTTGTAGGGTGGCTTCCAGGAGGACTGGCGGCGGTGGCGGTGGTGTCAGCCATGTTTTTTGCCGGCATCTCCGGCTCCGCCGCCGCCGACGCGGCCGCCGTCGGAGCGATTTTGATTCCGGCAATGAAGCGGTCCGGCTACGATTCGCCGTTTGCCGCGGCCGTCCAGGCCTCCGGCGGGTCGGTGGGGGTGATCATCCCTCCTTCGATTCCCATGATCATCTACGGATTTTTGACCGGCGCCTCCATCAGCCGGTTGTTTGCCGCCGGGATCCTGCCGGGGCTGTTGATCGGGGCCTCGCTCATCGCCGTCGCTGCGGTTATTTCCCGGAAAAAAGGCTACGCCGCCACCCAGCGGTTTTCGATTTCCCGTCTGGTGCATACCTTCCGTCGTGCGCTGCTGGCCTTGGGCGCGCCGGTGATCATCCTCGGCGGAATCCTGTTCGGGATATTCACCGCCACCGAATCGGCCGCCGTTGCGGTTGTCTACGCTCTGGCGGTGGGCGGATTCGTGTATCGCAAGATCGGCCTTGCCGATCTGCCCCGCCTGTTTACAGAAGGGGCGATCACCTCGGCGGTGGTGATGTTCATCATCGCCACCGCCTCGATCTTCAGCTGGGTGGCCGCCATCGAAGATCTTCCCGAAACCCTTGCCGGTACACTGACCGGCGTTACCCAGAATCCGGTTTTTCTCCTTCTTTTGATCAATGCCATCCTGCTGGCCGCCGGCACCTTCGTGGAAACCAGCGCTGCGCTGATTCTTCTGGTTCCGATGATCACGGCGATGCTTCCGGCGCTGGGCGTCGATCCGATTCATCTCGGCGTGATCATCGTCACCAATCTGGCCATCGGCATGCTCACCCCGCCCATGGGCATCTGCCTGATCGTTTCCGGGGCGATCTCCGGAGACCGGCTCGTGAACGTCAGCCGGAGTGTGGCGCCGTTTTTGGTGGTGCTGCTGATCGACCTGTTGCTGATCACTTTTTTCCCGCCTCTTTCGCTTTGGCTGGCCGGCATCATCGCCGGCTGACCGCAGCGATCCTGCCCTGACGAACATCTCCATGGATTTTATGCACGTGGAAATCTTTTGCGTATGTAGCTGAATTGTGATTATAGGGATTGTCACATTTCCGTTCCGTTTGAGAGAGCTTGATATGCACTGGCGTCCCGCGGACTCAACCTTATCATCGTGCATAGGCCCGAAAAAAACTTCTGTTCGGGTCGCTTCGGCGGGCATCGGCAACTCGGAATATTTCACTTAGCCCAAAGCGATGTTTCTGCAGAGAAAAACAATCAGGGAGGGATGTTATGGCATCGAAAGTGACCGTGACCACGCTGCTTCAGATGAAATCGAACAAGGAAAAAATCGTGGCCCTGACCGCCTACGATTATCCCTTTTCCCGGTTGGTGGATGAATCCGAAGTGGACGTGATCTTGATCGGAGACTCTCTGGGCATGGTGGTCCAGGGAGAATCGAGCACCCTGCCGGTCACCATGGACGAAATGGTCTACCATACGAGGATCGTTGCCCGGGGGGCCTCCCGGGCCATGGTGGTCGGGGACATGCCGTTCATGTCCTACCAGACAGAGCTTTCCGATGCCCTGTTCAACGCGGGACGGCTGCTCAAAGAGGCCGGCGCCTCCGCGATCAAACTGGAAGGGGGCGCCAGCGTCTGCGGGCTCGTCGAGGCGATGACCCGGGCCGGCATTCCGGTCATGGCCCACATCGGCCTCACCCCCCAGTCGGTTCATCAGATGGGCGGCTTCCGGGTCCAGCGGGACCGGGACCGGCTGCTGGAAGATGCGCGTCAGGTCGAGGCCGCAGGGGCCTTTTCGGTGGTCCTGGAAGGAATTCCGGCCGATATCGCCCGGGAGATCACCGATACGCTGAAAATTCCGACCATCGGCATCGGGGCCGGTCCCGACTGCGATGGCCAGATTCTCGTTCTCCACGACCTGCTCGGGCTCAACGAGGGGCATGTCCCCAAATTCGTCAAGAAATACGCCGACCTTGCCGG
>CBFCZJ010000130.1:0-8952 GCA_965602445.1 uncultured Desulfobacterales bacterium
TGAAAAGCTGCAGTTGTTTTGATCATTCGAATTTTGGTCATTAGGATTTGTTTCGTATTTCGATATTCGAATTTCGGATTTAAATTTGCAAGACCACCGATTCGTGACCTGTGGACTCGGATCTTTACAAATCTTGAAAGCGCCTGCCAAAGAGGGAGGACCCAGTATTGGAAGCGCCGTTTCCCAAATCGGTTTCATCCACTGAAAAAGCCAAGCGGCTGCTGAAGGTGGTGGACCCCGAGGACCGGCTGGCCGTCCTGATCAATGCCGATCCGGACGCCCTGGCCAGTGCCATGGCTTTGAGCCGGATCTTCTGGCGTAAAGTAAAAACCGTCCGGATTTTCCGGATCAACCGCATCGATCGGGCCGACAACCTGGCCTTCGTCAAGATGCTGGATATTGGAAACAGCCACATCCGGCTGCTGAAAAAATCCGACTTCACCAAGTGGGCCATCGTCGACTCCCAGCCGTCCCACAATCCTGCGTTTGCCGGCATTGAATTCGACATCATCATCGACCACCATTCGCTCACCGCCGACCTTGCGGCCGAATTCATCGACATCCGTGAAGAATACGGCTCCAATGCCGCCGTCATGACCGAGTATCTCAAGGCCTTGAAGATCACGCCTTCTCCGAGGCTGGCCACAGCCCTTTTTTACGGCATCAAGTCGGACACGAACAACTTCGTTCGGGAGACGGCGGTGGCCGACATGATCGCCTTCCGCTACCTGTATGATTTCATCAACTCGAACATCATCAAGAAGATCGAATCGACAGAGTTTTCCCGCAAGACGCTTTCCGACTTCAAAAAAGCCATCGACGCGATGGCCTTTTTCAAAGAAATGGCCGTCATTCACATGGGAAGCGTCGAAAAGCCGGATACCCTGGTGATCGTGGCAGACTTTTTCCTGAAGATCGCCGAGGCGAACTGGAGCATTGTCTCCGGGGTGTATGATCAGACCCTGATCGTGATCTTCCGAAACGCCGGCTTCCGCCGGGATGCCGGCAAACTGGCCAAGGAGATGTTCGACGAACTGGGATCTGCCGGCGGCCACAAGAGCGCCGCCCGGGCGGAAATTCCCCTTAAAAATATTCCCGGCGGCAACGGGAAGAATAAAGACTACGGCAAGTTTGTCATGAGTCGGATAAAAAAGGCCGTGCAGTAGCCGACGTTCAGCATCTCCCCGCCTCTTTCCAAGACAATCTGGGCCATCCCGGTCTGCGGCGGATGCGCTCTCTTTACCCTGCGCCGGAAAAAACGAATGCACCAGGATACTTCTGCACATGACATTCTCCATCGAACCTTCGGGTACTCCTCGTTTCGGGAACACCAGCTAAACGCCATCCAGACCGTGATGGCTGGAAAAGACGCCTTCGTGCTCATGCCCACGGGAATGGGAAAATCGATCTGCTACCAGATCCCGGCCATGCTCCTGGACGGGGTGGCAGTGGTCGTCTCACCGCTGATCGCCCTGATGCAGGACCAGGTAAACGCCCTGCGGCTCAACGGCGTACAGGCCGATTTTTTGAATTCGAGCCTGACCCGAAAAGAAGCATACGAGACCCGGTCCAGGCTCGTCGGCGGAAAGACCGATCTGCTGTACGTGGCCCCGGAGCGTTTGCTTGTCCCCTCGTTTCAGGAAATGCTTCAGACAGTCCCGGTTGCGCTGTTTGCCGTGGACGAGGCCCACTGCGTATCCCAGTGGGGCCATGATTTCAGGCCCGAGTACCTGCGCATCCCCGAGGTCATGGCGCTGTTCGACCGGGTGCCTCGCATGGCGCTGACGGCCACGGCAGACGCCCAGACCCGGAAAGACATCCTGGGCCGGCTTTCCCTGCGCAGCCCCGCGTCTTTTGTCTCCAGCTTCGATCGGCCCAACATCCGCTACCGGGTCAATCTCAAGGAAAAAGGCCGGCGGCAGCTTCTGTCGTTCATCGAGCAGGAGCATCCCGGCCGATCCGGCATCGTCTATGTCCGCACCCGGAAGCGGGCGGATCAAATCGCCGCCTGGCTCGAAGAAAAAGGGATTTTTGCGCTGCCCTATCACGCGGGGTTGGATCAAGACACCAGGGCCCTTCACCAAAAGCGGTTTATCGCGGAAGAAGGCGTCGTCATGGTGGCCACCATCGCCTTCGGCATGGGAATCGACAAGCCCGACGTGCGGTTCGTTGCCCACCTGGACCTTCCATCGAGCATGGAGGCTTACTATCAGGAGACCGGCCGGGCGGGAAGAGACGGGGAGCCCGCCGATGCATGGATGGTGTACTCCCTGGCCGACCTGATCTCCATGCGAAGGATTCTGGAGGCTTCCTCCGCAGAAGAGGCCTTCAAGCACATCCAGCGGCGAAAACTGGATTCCCTTCTCGGATACTGCGAGACGGCCGAATGCCGCCGAAAGGTGCTGCTCCGCTATTTCGGAGAAGACTTCCCAAAAGACTGCAGCAACTGCGATACCTGTCTTCAGCCGCCGGACACCTGGGACGGCACGGTGGCCGCCCAAAAGGCGCTTTCCTGCGTCTACCGCACCGGGCAACGCTTCGGTGCAGGCCACCTGGCCGATGTGCTCACGGCAAACGCCACCGCCCGCATTGAAAAGTTCGGCCACGACCGGATCAAGACCTTCGGCGTCGGAAGGGAGATGACCCGCCAGGATTGGTTCAGCGTCTATCGGCAGCTTCTGGCCGGAGGGCTTTTGACCGTGGGCGAATCGGCGATCTCCGGCTTCCGGCTGACACCCCGGAGCCGGCCGGTGCTCAAAGGAGAGAAAAGCATCCGATTCAGAAAGGACCCGGAAAAAGACCGCATCCTTTCTAAAAAAAGGAAAAAGCCGGTCAAGGCCTCTTTAGACCTGGCCACAGATAGGCAGCGCCACATCTTCGAGCATCTTCGAAGCCTGCGGCTGGAGCTGGCATCGAGCCTCCAACTGCCCCCCTATCTGATCTTCCACGACAAAACCTTAAAGGATATGGCGGTATTGCAGCCAAAAACCCTGGAAGAACTGCTGACTGTCACCGGTGTGGGAGAAAAAAAGGCGGAAAAATACGGAGAGCGGTTTTTGGCGGCGATTGCCGAGGCAGGCATCGATTTTTCCCCATCTCGTTGATCGATCGATACGCCGAGACAGACCCTTCCGACATCATTCCCAAATTGGCCCGTCACAAAATTAAAATAAATTAAAACAAGTGTTTATATGAATTTTAAACTGTGGTACCATCATCCCTGCTGTGACTTTCTAAAAGCCGGGATGGTGATCCTTGGAGGGCCACGCTTTGTCGTGGCCAATTTAATAGCGTTCGGAATTAGAGAATGAAACCTGCTGCTTTAAGATACGGCTTTGCCTGCCACTGCCGCCGTGCATTGGTTCTCGTCGCCTTGTTTTTTCTGGCCTCCGGTTTTTTTGCCGGAGGGACTCTCGCTGTCGAGACAACAGCACCTGCCATACGCTCTGCCGCCGAGATCGACTATCCACCCTTTTCCATTGTCGACGAGCAGGGAAGGGCAAGCGGCTTCTCAGTGGAACTGATGCGTGCCGCGCTGGCAGCCATGGGCCGAGACGTCACCTTCCGCACCGGCCCCTGGGCCGAGGTCAGGGGCTGGCTGGAAACGGGTGAAACCGACGCGCTTCCCCTGGTGGGCAGAACGCCGGAGCGCGAACCCCTTTTCGATTTCACCTTTCCTTATATGACCCTGCACGGGGCGATCGTGATCCGGAAAGGCACCTCCGGTATCTGGGGTCTCGGCGATCTTGTCGGGCGTCATGTTGCCGTGATGAGAGGGGACAACGCCGAAGAGTTCCTGCGCCGGGAGGACCGCGGCATCGACATCCGCACTACGGCCACCTTCGAAGAAGCGCTTCGCGAGCTTTCCGAGGGGCGCCACGATGCGGTGTTCATCCAGCGCCTCGTGGCCCTACGGCTGATCCAGAAAGGCGGAATCACGAACTTGAAGGTGGTCAATCGGCCTGTAGAAGAATTCCGACAGGATTTCTGTTTTGCGGTCAAGGAGGGGGACCGGGATACCCTGGCCCTGCTAAACGAGGGGCTTTCCATCGTGACGGCAGACGGCATGTACCGCCACCTCCATGCCCAGTGGTTCGCCTCCATGGAGCTTCCGACCCACCGCCGGATCGTCGTCGGCGGGGACCACAACTTTCCTCCCTTCGAATATCTTGACGAAAACGGCCTCCCGGCCGGTTACAACGTGGATCTTACCCGTGCCATCGCCCGGGAGGTCGGCCTCGACATTGAGATCATGCTCGGGCCATGGACAAAAAACCGTGAGGCATTGGCCGGGGGCGAAATCGACGTGATCCAGGGGATGTTCTACTCGCCCCAGCGCGATATGACCTTCGATTTTAGCCCTTCTCACGCGGTGAACCACTGTGTCGCTGTTGTGCGCAAGGGAGAGGGCCCGCCGCCGGCGACAGTCGAAGAATTAATGCAAAAGCGCATCGTGGTGCAGGAAGGCGACATCACGCACGATTTTGCCCTGGAAAAAGGTTTCGAGCAGATTGCGGCGGCGGATGCCCAGGAGGATGCCCTCCGCGAGCTGGCCCAGGGAAAGCATGACGTCGCCCTGGTCTCCCGCCTGACGGCGCTGTACTGGATCAAACAATACGGATGGGAAAACCTGGTTGTGGGCAAGAAACCTTTTGTTTCGCACGAGTACTGCTATGCCGTGCCGAAAAACCAGAAGGCTCTTCTGGCGCAGTTCAGCGAAGGCTTGAATATTCTCGAGAAAACCGGAGAATACCGGCGCATCCAGGAAAAATGGTTCGGGGTCTATGAAGGGCTTCCTCCAGACTCTGCCGAAATCATGCGCTATGTCGGTCTGATCGCAGGCCCCCTGTTCCTTCTTCTGATCGGTTTTTTTCTATGGTCCCGGTCCCTTCGCAAGCAGGTGTCGGCCAGAACCGAAGAACTGCAAAAAAGCGAAGAGCTCCAGCGGGCCGTGATCGCCTGCTCGCCCGTTGCGCTATACAGCATCGATCCACAGGGGCGGACGATGACCTGGAATGAATCGGCCCAGCGGGTTTTCGGCTGGACCGAAGAGGAGGTGGTCGGCAAGCCCCTTCCCATCGTCCCCGTTGAGCGGAAGGAGGAGTTTGATCGCTTTCGCAAGTGCGTCATGGCCGGACAAAGCTTTGTCGGAAAGGAAGTGGTTCGAAAGAAAAAAGACGGGACTCTCTTTGATGGAAGTCTTTCGGCAGCCCCGATCCGCGACGGCAGCGGCGGGATGACCGGGATCGTCGGGGCGCTGGAAGATATCACTGAGCGCAAGCTTGCGGAAAGTGCCCTGAAAGAAAGTGAAGAAAGATTGCAGGCGATCTTGGAAGCCAATGCGAATCCCATCGTCGTCTATGACGCCGAAGGCTTTCCGCAATATTTGAATCCGGCGTTTTCAAAGGTGTTTGGATGGAAGTTGACCGAGTTGATAGGCCGTCGGATTCCCTTTGTTCCCGAAGATCAAAAAGAGCTCACCGCGGCAAAGATCGACGAGATTTATTCTTCCGGCCACCCGGTGAAATTTGTAGGCAAAAGACTTACCAAGCAGGGAAACACGCTCGATGTCATCGTCAGCGCTGCGATTATCCGTGGACATGACGGCCAGGGAACCGGAATGGTGGTGAATCTGACGGACATCACCGAGCAAAAACAGCTCGAGATCCAGCTTCGACAAGCCCAGAAGATGGAATCGGTGGGGCGGTTGGCCGGCGGGGTAGCCCACGATTACAACAATATGCTCAGTGTGATTCTGGGGTACACGGAGCTGGCGCTCGACCGGGTGGACGAGTCCGACTCGCTTCATGAAGACCTGGAGGAGGTCCTTTCTGCAGCCAGGCGCTCTGCGGACATTACCCGACAACTGCTGGCCTTTGCCCGCCAGCAAACCATTTCGCCCAAAGTGATGGATATCAACGAAGCCGTGGAGTCTATGCTCAAGATGCTGCGGCGGCTGATCGGCGAAGACATCGATCTATTGTGGAAGCCCGCAAAGTCGATTTGGCCTGTCCAAATCGATCCGGCACAGCTCGACCAGCTTCTGGCCAATCTGGGTGTCAACGCCAGAGACGCCATCGGCGGCGTGGGTACCGTCGTCATCGAGACAGGCATGGTGGTTTTAGATAAGGCTTATTGCGCCAATCATGCCGGATGCGTTCCCGGCGAATACACGATGCTGGAAGTGAGCGACGACGGCAGCGGGATGGACCAGGAGACCCTGGCCCAACTGTTTGAGCCGTTTTTTACCACCAAGCAAAAAGGCGAAGGCACCGGTTTGGGACTGGCCACGGTATACGGTATCGTCAAACAGAACCAGGGCTTTGTCGATGTCGACAGCGAGCCGGGCAAGGGCACGACCTTTCGGATTTATCTGCCGCGGCACGACGCTGTAATAGAGGAGAAATCGAAGAAGGCCGCGCTGGAGGGCTTGGCCGCCCGCGGCGAGACCATCCTGGTGGTGGAAGACGAAACTTCCATCCTGCGAATCAGCCAAAAAATGCTCGGAACCCTGGGATATGGTGTGCTGGCGGCGAAAAGTCCCACCGAAGCCCTGCAACTCGCCGAAGAATATGCCGGTGAGATCCATTTGCTGCTGACCGACGTGGTCATGCCCGAGATGAACGGCCGGGAACTCGCCGAGCGGCTGGAGGGTTTTTATCGGAATCTTCGTGTACTGTTCATGTCCGGCTACACGGCCAACGTGATCGCCCACCGGGGGGTACTCGACGATGGCGTCAATTTTATGCAAAAGCCCTTTTCCATTCAGGAGCTGGCGGCCAAGGTGCGCGAGGCGCTGGAGGGGTGACAGATTCGAGAGGATCCCGGACGCGACAGAGCGCGTCCCTCCAAGAGACCGGAAGCCCCCCCCTTTTGGAGGGCCACGCTCCGTCGTGGCCGAAATAAGGAACAGCCGATGGCCAACATCTTGATCATCGACGATGAAGAAAGCGTCTGCCGGATCTTTTCCCGGGCCGTGGCACAGATGGGGCATCGGACCGAGCAGGCCGTGAGCCTGAATGCCGGGCTGCTGAAGCTCAAGGAAAAGCCCTTTGACCTGGTGCTGCTGGACGTCCGCCTGCCGGATGGAAACGGGATCGAGGCGATGGAGGAGATCATCGGTTCTGCCGGAAACCCGGAGGTGATCATCATCACCGGCCAGGGCGATCCGGACGGTGCCGAGTTGGCCACCCGGAGCGGTGCCTGGGCTTACGTGGAAAAGCCGCCGGCGATGGACCAATTGTCGTTGCACATTTCCCGGGCTTTGCAGTACCGGGAGCAAAAGGCCCGGGCCAGACAGCCGGTGGTAATGAAGCGCGGAAACATCGTCGGATCGAGCCCGGCCGTCACGGCCTGCCTGGAACAGGCGGCTCTGGCTGCCGCCGCCGACGTCAATGTGCTGATCACCGGTGAGACCGGAACCGGAAAGGAGCTGTTTGCCCGGGCGATCCACGACAACAGCCGGCGAGCCTCGCAGGTGTTCGTTCCCGTCGACTGTGCCGCTTTGCCCGAGACCCTGGCCGAGAGCGTTTTGTTCGGACACGTGCGAGGCGCGTTTACCGGCGCGGATAAAGACCAGCGGGGTCTGGTGCGGGAGGCGGACGGCGGCACGATGTTTTTAGACGAAGTGGGGGAAATGTCTCCCGAGCTTCAGAAAAGCTTTTTGAGGACCCTTCAGGAGAAACGGGTCCGCCCGGTGGGATCGGTTCGGGAAATCGGGTGCGATTTTCGTCTGATTGCCGCCACCAACCGCGATCTTGAATCCATGGAGGCCGGAAGCCGGTTTCGAAATGACCTGCTCTACCGGATTCGTACCGTCTCGATCGAATTGCCGCCCCTGCGAAAGCGGCTGGAAGACCTCCGGGAGCTTTCCGTATACTTCATCAAGGAGTTCTGCGGCCGGGAAAATATCGACGTAAAAAGCGTGTCTCCGGATTTTTTCGACGTTCTTTCCGCCTATCCATGGCCGGGCAACGTGCGGGAACTGATGGGGGCCGTAGAAGGCGCATTGAGCGCAGCCCGCTACGAACCGGTTCTGTATTCCCGCCATATTCCCGAGAATATCCGGGTCCACCAGGCCAGAACCGTCGTCGGCGAAAGCCGGCACGCCGCCGACCAAGCGGCATACATCGCCAAGCGCATTCCCCCTTTGCAGGACGTGCGGGAAAAGGTCCTGGCAGAGGCCGAAAAGCGCTACCTGCAGGACCTGATGCGGGCGGCGAAAGGCGACATCTCCGAGGCCTGCAAGATTGCGGACCTGTCCCGCTCCCGTCTGTACACCCTATTGAAAAAATACGACATCCGGTAGCCGCGGCTTGCCTCCGTCTCCCGGCACGAAATCCGATCAAAGCCTTGGGGGTGGCCGGTGGAAGGCCACGCTTCGCCGTGGTCGTCAATTCACCGCAGCCGAAAACGCGGGCGCGACAAAGCGCGTCCCTTCAGGAGTCCTGTCGAACAGGACATCGTACTGCCGGACAGGACAAATCCTGTCCGGCAGAACCTCTCCGCTTTTTCTTCCGCCTTTCGATTTTCTACCTATCTATTTGATTTCGATTAGAAAACAAAAATAACACCACTACCGGCACGGTGCTTGCTGTATCAGTGCCCAACCATTGGTTCAGCTCTGTTACGAGGCCACTTCCATGACGACAATTTTCGATCAGAACTTGCAGGAAAGCTGGCGAAAAGCCTCGGCCGCTTTCGATCACCTCGACGTCGCCGTTTATGTCAGCGATTCGAACACCTATGAGATTCTTTACGTCAACCAGACCGTTGAGCGGCATTTCGGCAAGGTGGTGGGCGAAAAATGCCACCAGGTCTTTCACAGGCTGGAAGCGCCTTGCTCTTTTTGCACGAACGATATCATCCTGAATCGGCGGCCGGGCCGGTCCCATGTTTGGGAATTTTTCAACCGGCACAACCGGCGCTGGTACCGGTGCATCGACAAGGCCA
>CBFCZJ010000131.1:0-8917 GCA_965602445.1 uncultured Desulfobacterales bacterium
CTGGGCGGGCGGTGCGATATCCCCGGTCAGGTTTTCAAAAAAATCGACGTTGATAGATCGCTTGCGGCCTTCTTCTTCCATCATAGTCCCCCGTTCCAAAATTGAGTTGGCGTCAAAGCTTCCACCTCTGGCGGGTTTTCTGAAAAGAGGCAATCTTTTTTTATTCTCAAGACCTGTTCTTCCAAGTAATGAAATTGCGAAGCAATTTCATTACAAGCATTTGGCCCCGATGTGGCGGGCGATGACGATCCGCTGCACTTCGGAGGTTCCTTCGCCGATATCGAGCAGCTTTTGGTCCCGGTAGAAGCGCTCCACGTCGTATTCCTTCATCAGGCCGTAGCCGCCGTGGATCTGGACGGCGTGGTTGGCGCAGCGGTACATCACCTCGCTGCAGTAGAGCTTGGCCATGGCCGCCTCCTTGGAAAACGGCTTTTCATTGTCCCGCAGCCAGCACGCCCGGTAGAGCATGAGACGGGCCGCGTCGACTTCCATGGCCATGTCGGCCAGCTTGAAGGCGGTGGCCTGAAAGGTGGCGATGGGCCGGCCGAACTGCTCCCGCTCGTTGGCGTATCGAACAGTCATGTCGAGACAGCCCTGGGCACCGCCTAGCCCCATGGCGCCGATGGACAGCCGACCGCCGTCGAGGGTTTCCATCATCTGGTAAAATCCGTGCCCGCGCTTGCCCAGCAGGTTTTCCCGGGGCACCCGGCAGTCCTCGAAGTAGAGCTCGCTGGTGTTGGACGAACGCCACATCATCTTGTCGTGCATCACCTTGGTTGTATAGCCGCGGGTGCCGTTTTCGACGAGGATGCATGACAGCTCAGGTCTGCCGTCTTCCCGGCTTCCGGTGCGGCACATGACCGTGGCACCGGAGCTGATGTCGGTCGACCCATTGGTAATGAAGATCTTGCTGCCGTTGATGACCCATTCGTTGCCGTCCAATACCGCGGTCGTTTTGGAATTGGCCGCATCCGATCCTGCATTGGGCTCCGTCAGGCCGAACGCCCAGAGCGCTTCTCCCGAACAGAGCTTCGGCAGGAATTTTTTCTTCTGCTCTTCGCTGCCGTAGTAATAAAGGGGGCCGATGCCCAAAGAATTGGCGGCCGCGATCGTGGCGGCATGGGAGCCGTCTACCCGGGCGATTTCCTCTGTGGCGATGATGTAGGAAAGATAGTCCATGCCCTGGCCGCCGTATCCTTCCGATACGAAGATGCCGAAAAGACCGAGCTCGGCCATCTTGGCCATGGTGTCATAGGAGAACGTCTCTTCCTTGTCGAGTGTCTGGGCGACCGGCTTGATCTCTTTTTCCGCAAAGCTTCGGACCGAATCGCGAAGAATCTCGTGGTCCATGGACAGCTCGAAATCCATAGGGCCTCCTTTTCGGTGGCGGGTTGCCGCTGAAGATCCATCGACGGCGGGATTCAGCTACTTTACAGCCACTGCGATGCGAATGTCAATGCGGTTGAATGCAGTATGAAAATCCTGCTCCTGAGGACCAAATCAGAGGTATCTGGCGCTGTCATAGGAAATCACGAAGGAAAAATTCGAAGCACGAAATCCGAAATTCGAAACAATCCCAAATGATCAAAATTCGAAAGACCCAAACAACGGCAGGTATTCAGGCCCAGAGTCCGACGGCGATGTTGTTTGTCGCCCTGTATGCTTCATCGAGTTTGCCAGTTTCGCCAGTTGCCAGTTTCTCAGTTCAGGTGGTAGTCTACCTGCGGCAGCCTTCGGTTTTGGCTGAAACGGCCCTTTGCACTGCCCCGGTTGGCTGCCAGCAAACTGATCGTCGGCTGCGGCCTCCGCCAGCTGCCAATGCAATTGGCTCAACTGGCAACTGGCAAAAATGGCAAACTGACGAAACGATGAGAGGAAACATGCCCACGGGCGCCTGCGGCATCAACTGCGACATGTGCAAGCTTCGGCTGATGGGGGTCTGCTCGACCTGCGGTTCCGGCAAAAGTCCCGAGGCCGAAAAAAAACTCGCGGCCCAGCGCCGGGCCTTCGGCGGCACCTGCACGATCCTCGAATGTGCGGTTCTCAACCGTGTCCAGTACTGTCTTCGCGACTGCGGCGGTTTTCCGTGTGAAAATTTTTCCACCGGTCCGTACCCGTTCAGCAGCGGATTTTTGTCCATGCAGGAACGGAGGCGCAGCGAGCTGCCCCCGGCCATGGACTGGAACAACCGACCCATAGAGGTTCCCGAATCGTTCTGGGAGATGCTGGCCCGAAAGGATCCGATGGCGGTGAGCAATTTCGTCCTGGGGGAAGCCGACGCCAAGGGCGGGCTGATCTTTCCTTTTCTGAACGCGGTCGTGAGGATCGATCCGCAAAAAAGAGCGCTTGCCCAGCGCATCGAGGACGACTGGATGCCGGTGTCCGATCCGATGTTGACCCTGGTGACGCTGCTTTATTTCAACCGGGTCGAGCACCTGGTGCCGCTTGCCGGAGAGCTGGCCGCCACAAACGATCTAAAGAGCGCCCAGCACTTTGCCGGGCCCCACGAGCTGAACATGACGCCGCTGCTGGAGCGATACGGTAACGATCCGGCAGGCTTTCGGCAGGCTGCCGAGCACCATCTCGGGGCAACGCCCGGGGACATGGCTGACCTGTCTTTCCGGCTGCTGCCGTTTCCCCGGATTCCCGTCTATTATCTGTACTGGAAGCCGGACGAGGAGTTCGGAACCAGGATCAAGGTGCTTTTTGACCGGTCCATTGAAGAACTGTTGACCGCGTCGGGGATCTGGGCCTTGGTCTGGCGGGTCAACATCGAGCTGCTGCGCGCATAGCGCAAAGCGCTCCGCGCTGCTGGTAGGCTGGGAAGCCAGGAAGCCGGAAGGCTTGAAAAAGAGCCTGGTAGCCAGCTTTTAAGCCTCCAAGCAAGGACATTTTGGTTCGGCTTTCACCGAAGTTTGAGAAGACCATTTTATACCGCAGTACTCAGGAGAGGCCATGATTTGTCGAAGCGTGACCGAGGACATGGATGTCTGCATCACCATTGATGCCAAGGTAATCTATAAGAAAAAAGCCTCCGGTAAGCTCGAAGAAGAGGTTCTGCGGAAGGACAACCAGCTTCGTTGTGAATACATCGCCCGCCAGTTTGAACCGGAAATCGCCGAAAAAGTCCGGGAAAAACTGGCCGAGGAACTGGAGGGGTAACATCGCTGACGGAAACGATTCGGATTCAATCCCCGCCGCTGACCGGCGGGATTCAAAATTCCAGATTCCAGATTCAAGATTCCCTGGAAGGAGTTCTATACGAATCTCTTGGCCTTAGCCGGCCAGTTTGATCAAAATGAAACTTCTTCGCCCGTCATCCCGGCCGGCTTGTCGCGGCGAAGTTGGTCTGTATCGAAGATGGAAGCGAAGCGGAGAGCCGGGATCCAGAAAAATCTGGATGCCGGATCAAGTCCGGCATGACGGACCGGCAGCAACGAAGTTTCATATGAGAGAGGGCTTTGACCCTGGATGAATTCGATCTGCGAAGGATCCCGTTCCTGCGGGATCTTTCTGCATTTTAGCGCATTGACCGGTTTACCGCTGCCTTGCCGAAAAGCCAGCGAACATCGTCTTTTCCAAGATCGCCGTTGCCGCTGGGCGCTAAAATGAGGGGAAGCCGCTTCGCAGAAACCAGTCTCCCCTGTCGGCGTCGTATTGCCAGACCATCTCCACCGTGGTCGACCGCTCTATGTAGATGTCGGTTCGATAGTAGCGGAAGGTCACCGGCTGGGTGATCCGCATGGCGTCTTCGGAAATCTGATAGGCGCCGGTTTTGTAGTCGGAGATCTTTACCGCCTGGAAAATATCGGGGTCAGGCGCCTCTGCCTCCTTGGCCAGAAAGGCAACGGCCATTTCGTATTCCCCCCACCGGATCGCCCGCACAAGATCAAAGGAGCGGGTTTCGAACTGACTCGATCGATACGATTCTTTCATTCCAGTGCAGCCGGCCGCGGCCAGGACCGCAGTTAGCAGCACGATCGCTGTTTTCCGTAGATACGGCATAAACTGTTCTCCTATGTGGATCCCCCTGATTCCGAACTGTGGATGTCCGGTTCCTGGCCAGAGACCGGCATCAGACAGTAGTTGCCGTTCATAAAGTGGTCGGCCATTTCCTTGACCAGATCTTCGCTGTGCATCAGCATGTCCATCTGCCGGGTATAGATCAGAAGCCGTCCGAGCTGGTCCAGGGTCTTTTCGATTTCCGAGGCTTCCGCCTTGGCATAGCGGGCCGTGACCCGGTCGGCATTGGTGCGGACGAAAAAACCCATGGCCGTCAGCACGCACTCGATGACCCTGGCGCGCCGGTTTCGCCGCAGGTCGTCGGCTGCCCCGCCCTTGAACTCGAAATTGATGTAGTTCTTGGCCAGGGTCTTTCCGCAGTAGCAGTCCAAGATGCTGTAATGGTAGCCGACCCGGGAGCTGAAGTTCAGATAGCGGTCGGAGATGATCGCATAGCTGCGGTCTCCGAAGCGCTCCACGGAAATGTTGGGCGGGGTGAGGATCTGACGGCTCATCACGGAAAAAAAACCGCCGAAATTGACCGGCCGCGGTTCCAGCGGCCGGAACCCCTCGTGGAGCATCCCATGGAGCATCGCTTTGAAGGGCACGGAAAGGACCTGGTCCGGGGAGATGGAAGAAACGGTGGTCGCATCCACGGCCAGGCCGCCGCCCAGGTCGATTACATAAAGATCGATGGGAATCGGCCCCTTGAGACGGACCGACAGGTTGCCGCGGTCCGTCACGTGGTCTCCGAGCTGAAAGATCTCCTGGTATGACTTTTCGTGGATGTAGCGCATGATGTCATGGATGGTCCGGCAGTTTTCCGGAGAAAAATGAGAGGATCGGGGATCGAGAAGATTCAGGGGAACGATCAGATCGGCGCGCCGCCGAAGGGCCCGATAGGCTGGCGTGCCGGTCATAAACCCTCCCTGCTTGAGGCCCGAATCCAGCAGCGATTGCACTCGTCCCCGGTAGATGCGGCCGTTGAATGCGTCGACCGTGATTTCCGCTCCGTTGGGGATGCGCACCGTGGCCTCCACCGTATTTAACATCGTTGGAATCATGTATTCCCTGGCCAGGGAGGCCATGTGGCCGGCGATGTTGCCGGCATCGGTGACGATGGCCCTTGCTTTGCCCATGACCATCACCAGCTGGGGAGAGGAGTGGGCACAGACCAGCACCCCGCCGTCGGGAAACGCCAGAAGATCGGCCTCGCTGTGGATGTGAAACGCCGGCCCGGATCCCACCCCGGCGCAGGCGACGGCGCCGCCTTCCAGAAGGATGCCAAAGCCCGGGACCGGGTCGGTTGGGTGGACCCTGGCGCCGGCTTCTCCGGTTTCCACCCGCAGCGGGCGGGCCTGCAGGATCACCAGCCTTCCTTCCCGGTCCAAGGCCCATTCCACATCCTGGGGTTTTTCAAAATGGGATTCCAACCGCATACCGTATTCGGCCAGGGTCGATGCCTGGTCCTCGGTCAGGCATGCCGTTTTCTGGTGTTCACGGCCGACCGGCTCTTCCAGCACCCCGCCTTCTGCTGCCGATGACAGGCGGACGGTTTTTTCCGAAATCCGCGATTCGACCAGTTGAACCGGTTCGGTTTTTTCCAGGAGGAAGACATCGGGCGGAACCACGCCGTCCACGGCATAGGGGCCAAGGCCCCATACCGCATGGATTTGGATCCGGTTTTCAAGCGGATTCAACGGGTTGCGGGTGTACATGACGCCGCTTGCCGAAGCTTCGATCATTTCCTGGCAGGCCACGGCCATGGCGGCTTCCTGGAAGGGGATTCCCATGTGCAGCCGATAGGAAATGGCCCTGGAACTGAAAAGGCTGGCCAGAATCGCGACGTATTCATCCAGAATCCGCTCCCGCGTCACATTGAGCCGGGTCAGGTACTGGCCGGCAAAGGAAAGGCTGCTGTCTTCGCCCAATGCGCTGCTGCGCAGGGAGACCTTGACCTCGCCGTTGGATGCCGCCGTTTGTTGAAGCCGGTCGTAGGCGCCGTAAATGGCCTCGGCGAGGTCTTCGGGAACCTTGGATTCGGACACCTGCTGCTGGATTTCACCGCTGACCTGGACCACGGTTTCGGTGTCGATGATGTCGAGCTTTTGCTTCAGCCGAGAGATGGACGCTTCCAGGCGGTTGTGGGAAATGAACCGGTGAAAGGCGGAGGTGGTGATTGCAAACCCTCTGGGCACCGGGAGCCCCACCCGGTTTGCCACCTCGCAAATGCTGGCATTTTTCTCCCCGACCGATTCGACGCTTTCCCGGGAGATCTGGTAGATTCCGGAGTCGGCGATGTCGTAGTCCAGGGTGTAGTCGGAGATTTTCGGCGCCGGGACGGTTCCCTGCTCGGCCTTGATCTGGCGGTGAATGTCTGAAAGGGCGCGGTTCAGGCCGGGAATCGGCTTGCCGGCCATGTGTTCAAGGCATTGGATCATCCGGGCGCAGTGAAATATCGAACGCATGGTCTGGGCCTCGATATACGACAGGCCGAACACCGTCTGTCCCCGGAGCTTGCCTTCGATGTCTGCAATGATTTTGAGAAGCTCCGAGTTGGATTCCAGCAGGGTCTTGAAGTTGGCATATTTTACCCGGAAGGCCTCCATCAGGCGGGCGCGCTTTTCCAGGCTGCGCTGGCTTCGTTTGCCGAACAGACGGCGGATCATTCAGCCTCCCCGGAGAGGTCGGGCTTTGCCGGACGCAAACAGTAGCGGGTCGCCGGTCCTTTTCCCACCTTATAAAGAACGCCTTTTTCCACCAGGTCTTTCAGGTCGTAGACGGCAGTACGGGCCGATATCCTTTCGCCGGCCAGCTTTTGGTATTCGCTACGGGTGATGCTGGAACGCTCCCGAATGCCGGGCATCGCCTTTTGCTGACGCGGATTGAGATCGAGATCGGGTTCGGAACGATCGAAGTTCTCCGGGACGCCTTGGTCGGGGGGGGGGTGCACATCGGGGGCAAGCGCTTCCTGTGACGGATTTTGGTCTGCGGAAGCATCGATGAAGAGGTCCTCTGCCTGGATGATGCGGCTTTCGGCCATCACCGCCGCCCGGAGGATGCAGTTTTCCAGTTCCCGCACGTTTCCCGGCCATTCGTATTGCTTCATTTTTTCAAGCGCACCGCGGCTGAGGCCGAGCACCTTCAGCCCTTTATGCCGGCCTTGGGCCTGGAGAAAATGGCGGGCCAGCAAAGGGACGTCCTCCATATGATCCCGGAGCGGGGGGGTATGGATGGTGAGGACCTTCAAACGGTAGTAGAGGTCTTCCCGGAAACGGTTTTCAGCGATCAGCGTTTTCAAGTCCACATTGCTGGCGGCGATGATTCTCACGTCCACGTCGATTTCACGGTCGCTGCCCAGGGGCTTTATTTTTCGAACCGCCAGCACCCGCAGCATCGACTGCTGCACCCGGGCCGAAGCCGCCTGGATTTCGTCGAGAAACAGGGTGCCGCCGTGGGCCTCGAGAAAGGCCCCTTTGCGGTCGGTTCTGGCTTCGGTAAAGGCGCCGCGGATGTGGCCGAAGAGGGTATCTATCAGCAGGCTTTCATCCAAGGCCCCGCAGTTGATGGAGATGAAGGGCCTCTCGTTTCGTGCGCTCAGTTCGTGGATCGCCTCTGCGGCAAGCTGCTTGCCGGTACCGGTTTCCCCCAGAATCAAGACGTCCACGTCCACCCGGGCCGCCTTGAAGATTTCATTTTTCAAGGAATCAATTTTCGTGCCGGTGCCCACGATTTGCGGGATTTCCGGACAGGTCCGTATCAGGTCATGCGCGGGGGTTTCTTCCGGCACCCAGGCCGCCTCCTTGAGGGTCGCCGCGTGGATGGCCCGGTCCTTTTGCCGGATCTGATCCAACTGGGTAGAGACCGTTTGGATCAGCCCGTTGATGGCGGTCTGCAGGGCGCTGACTTCGTAGCCGCGGTAAGGCAGGGAGATCGGCTCGAGGTGCCGGGTCTCCTGCCGATGTTCGACCGCGTGGACAAGCTGAAGAAGCGGCCGGGTGATGGCCCGGCCCAGGAGAAAAATAAACAGCGCCACGAGAAAGGCCGATGCCAGGGTGATGATGAACATGACGTCGACCTGTTTGTATCCGGCGGCCAGGGTCAGGCGGCTGATGTCCACATAGGCGACGCCGGCATAGACTGCCGGCGGCGTCTCCGACGCCGTTTTAAAATACACCGGACTGTAGGCCAGGTAATGTTCCTTGTGGCCGATGTGAATATCTCCGTAATCTTTGGGCTTGATGATGCCGAAAACGCCGCTGCGGATATCCTTGACCATTTTCCAGAAATAGCCGTAGTGCGAGGCTGGGCGGAATGCGCCGGGCAGTCCCGGTTTTCCCAGGGTCCCCTCCAGGCCGGAGCGGGCCAGATAGGTGGAAAGCAATGAATTTTCCTTTTCCGGGCCCTCGGACTGGAAAAGAATCCACCCTTCCTGGTCGACCAGAAAACTGTAGCGGACCTCGGGAGTGCGGGGATAAGACCAGATCGGGGACTGTGGGGAATTGAACACCGATAGAATGTTCCGGACTTTGACGATATCTACCGCGAGCACAAAAAATCCGTCGATGCGGCCGTCGCCCCCCATGTGGGGGGTGGCCAATTCGATCACCTGGGACGAGATTCGGCGATTGGGTTGATCCGTGGTGCCCAATGGGAGTTCGAGCTCGGTGACAGGGGAAATCCATACCGATCCTGGGTTCAGCGGCGCCAGGGAGTCGAGCAGAAGCATGGGGTTCGGTTCAATTTGCGCGATTTCACCGGAAGCGATTTGAAAAAAGTCTTTTCCATCAGCGGCGACGACTTGATGGGCGGCATTTTTTTGCGAGAAAAAAGCAACCACTCGGTATTCAATCCCACCTGCTGCCATGTTTCTTGCGAGAAATGATTTTATTTCGCCTGAATCTGGAGAATTCTG
>CBFCZJ010000132.1:0-8903 GCA_965602445.1 uncultured Desulfobacterales bacterium
TGAGACCAAAAGATTCGTATAAATCTCCCGCCGGAGAATTTTGAATCTTGAATCTGGAATTTTGAATCACGCCGCGGTCAGCGGCGGGGCTTATGTGAAACTTCGTCATTCTCAGCCCGTCGTCTCTGCCGTAGCGACCTGTCCGGCGTAGCCGAAGGCGAAGAAGGAAGCGGAGATCCGAGACCCGGCCCTTGGCGGCAGAAAAGGAGGCAATGATCCATGGGCGGAAGGTTTGGAAAATACGGAGACCTGAAGCGCAAAAAGACGCTTCGCAAAAGCCAGGAGGAAAAAGCCCGTCTCCAAAAAGAAAAAGTCAAGCCGTCGAAAAAGAAACGCAAAGGCAAATGAACCGGTTTCTGACATCCGACCTCAGACATCCGACATCCGACTAACCCCTGAACCCCTGAACCCGGAACCTTACCCCCATGTCCGTCTTTTCGAAAACGAAATTTTTGCTGGTCAAAGCCGCCTGGCAGGCGATATCGAGGCGGGTTTCCTACGACGTCGGCCATCGAACCCTGCGGCTCCACCACGAGCTCGTCGCCCTGGCCGCCCGCCGGGCCATGAGGAAGGTCGAAGAGATCGAAGAAGCCGGCATCGAGGTAAAAGACGGACGTTACCGGGTGAAACTGAAGACGGCAAACGGCGTCGAAGCCGACATTCCGATGATTCCCAAACAGCTCGTGCTGGAAAAAGAGCAGGTGGTGGTGTCGATCGAACTTCCGGAAGGCATCCGGGTCGCCCACGAAAAGGTCGTATTGTCATACCTGGTCCGGTTCACGGACAAGGTGTTTCATTTCTCCGGCTCGCAGCTGGGCGGAATGAAAGACGTCTACTACGACGGAAAGAAGAATCTGACCTACACCCGCCGCATCGAGGATTTTCCCCTGGCCCGGGTCTACAAAAAATACGTGAAGGACGGGACGGTCTTGCCGATCCACCTGGAATCCGACCACCTGGTGCTGGATCTTTCTCAGATGTTCCCGAAAGGCGTTCGCATCGACCTGAAGAAAATCCTGCGGGTGAAGAATCTTTTCTCAGCCGACCGGGAAAAAGTATAAAAAGTATAGAATGTCCCCTCATTGATGTCCCATATTTTGTTGCTTTTGGATGGAATATGGGTCAATATGTCCCATAGAACAACAAAATAAGCAAAATATGGGGCAACAAGGTGGTCATCGAAGACATTCTCGAAGAAAGCCGCGATCTCTATCAGGACCAGTACGACGAGATCATCGGCAGGCTTCTCCACATTCCGAAGGGGTCGCTCAGGAGCCGCGCAGTCGGCGGCGCCACCTACCGGTATCTGCGGCGGCACGTGGCCGGCAGGGGCTACGAGGATGTGTATGTCGGCCAGGCAGGGGATCGGGCGGTCGAGGCGTTCGTTTCCTTTGTAAAAGAACGCAAAAAGCGGCTTCAAGAACGCGATGCGGTCAAGCAGTCGCTCAAGGCCCTGGGGGTGACGAAAGTGGAATTGCAGGAAAAAGACTATCCGGCCATGTTCACCGCCCTGGCAAACGCCTTTGCCCGGGAAGGGCTGTGGGAAGAGGGCCTGATGCTCATCGGTTCCTGGTGTTTCAATGTCTACGTGCAGGCCTTCGGGGTGCAGTTCTACCCGCTCCGGACCATGGATTTCGATTTCGGCCTGCGCATTCCCTACACCGGGGACAAAGCCGACGTGGACAAGCTGCTTCGCGAGCTGGGTTTCACGGCCCGGGTCGATCCGGGCCACGGCAAGATCGACTACGTGCTGCCCGGCGTCGGGATGGTGGAGGTGTTCATCGACCGGGACAAGGCCACAAAGAAAGAGATCGACAAGGTCAGGAGCGATCTTTCCATGTGGCCTGCAGCGGTGAGCCACCTGAAAATCCTCACGGACCATCCGGTCACCGCGAAAGTCCACGGCGTTCACAAGGCGATCACGCTGCCGTCCATGCCGGCCTTTTTCGTGCACCGCCTCGTTACCGCCCGCTTCGGCGAATACCGCGACCCGGTCTTCCGCGCAGGAAAGATTCGAAGAGATTATAAGCAGGCGGCATTGGTGTCCCAAAAAATCGAGGCTGACAAAGGCCTGAAAAAGGAGCTTGAGGCGATTATCGCCGAACTGCCCGATGACCTTTTGGTGAAGATGCACCAGGGCGCAGAAGCGGCTGCAGAGTATGTCCGTTCACCTGACTTGACCGAGGAGGACGTTCAGCAGATAAACAGGGTGGTTTAAAAGAAACAGACCCCCAAAATGCCTCGGCTGGTTGTCAGGCCATTTGCCTCCCGGCGCTTGTCCAGCGAAGCTGAAAGCGGCCTGGAGAAAAAAGAGGGACAGGCGCGCATGGCCCGGCTGAACGTCCAGGCGGAACAGGCGGTGCGCCAGGGCAAGGACCCCATGCCCGCGAGGGAGCGGACCGGCAAGGTCCAGGTATATGCCAACGTGCTTTCCGCCGACCGGACCATGCTGCTCCAGTCTTAGGTGCGATAGGACCTCGCTTTTTGCACCCGTCCGTATCGCCACAAGCGCTCGTTCATCTGCGGAAACACCGAATTCCGTCCTGACCCGGAGCTACTTTCTCGGAGATGGGACAGATTCAGACAAATCAGCCTGTAATTGCCAGGAGGGCCCATTGATAGACATCAGACCGTTTTTGCCGGCACTGCTGCCATTGGCCATCTTTTTGGTTCTTTATATCGCCATGAAGGTTTTCCAAAAGTATCTGGCATCCAAAAAGAAGAGGGCGCCGTTTAAAGAGGAATTTTTCAGAAGCCCGGGGGAGTCTCTTCGCTGGCGTCTGCGGAAAATCGATGACGAGGTGATGGAAAGTTTGGTCATGATCCTTACTTTACCGCTCCTCTTTTATTCTCTGATCATTTCCTTGTATTATTTCAGTGAAAAAGAACCGCAAAGACATGTCATCGCCGTGACGATTATGATTGCCGCTGCATTTATCGTTTATTTTTTCGTCCGCCTTTTTCGACTCATCAGCAAACGACGGCGTTATCGGTTGGGATATGATGGAGAGGTGGCCGTCGGACAGGTACTGAATCTTTTGATGCTCGACGGATATCACGTCTATCACGATCTCGATGCGGATAAATTCAACATCGATCATGTGGTGGTCGGCCCGGTCGGCGTCTTTGCTGTGGAGACAAAGGCCCGGTCAAAGCCGATATCCAAAAACCCCAGCAGGGATGCGATCGTCGAGTATGATGGAAGAACGCTGCGGTTCCCGACCCAGGTCGAAACAAAGCCGCTCGAACAGGCCAAACGGCAGGCCGAGTGGCTTTCCCAATGGCTGTCGTCTGCTACCGGCGAACCAGTTGCGGCAGTCCCGGTGCTTGCTCTACCGGGGTGGTACGTCAGGCGCACTTCGACCAATGGTTTTCCCGTGATCAATCCAAAGCAGATGAAATCCCTGCTGAAGCATCACAGAGGAAATGCCCTGGAAGATAAACAGATTCCCCGGATTGTTCACCAGCTTGACCAGCGCTGCCGGAACGTGAAATTTTCAGATGCCGATGGCCTGGGAGGTTCTCCCGGTTTGAAAGAAGCTGCCCAGGCTTGAAAAATACCGGAATGTGTCGGCCAGACTGCGGATCGACCGGAGTCGGGACCGGTATCCGGCCGTCACGAACCCCGAAGGTGCGGCGGATTCGACCCTTTATTTTGCAGCCCGGCTTCGCCCGGCTCATCTTCGCCCGGCGATTGGCTGGTATGCGACCTTCTCCTCGGCAAACTGGAAAATTTGCTGAAGCCCCCCAAAGAGTGGATCGGAGGGAAGCAGCTTTCCACTCAAGCGGTAATGGGGTTTCGTGTCGAAACCGATTCCTTCCCTTCCCAACTGTCTGCCAAACGCCGCCAGTGACGTTCGAATGCATATCCGAATGCTGAGTGTGATCTTCTTTTTTTTGTTTTTCCCCGCCGTTTCGACGGCGCGCAGAAGGGACCGTTCAAAGTCCGGGGCGATGCCGTGCTTTTTTGCAAAGCCAAGCGACAGTCTCTTGCCCCTTTCCAGGTTCTTGCAGCTGTCGAATTCGGCCAAAATGCCATCCAAGGGCGCGGCCATGGCCGTTTGGATAAATTTCCCGTTACACTTCAGATCGTTTTGCATCGAATACTCTTTGATGGCGGATTTTTCTTCTTCGGACCATTCCCCGTCTGAATATGCGATCTGAATCATGAGCTTGAGCAGGGCGACTTTTTCTTTTTGGCTGAAATTTCCTAACCACGAATAGTTCATGACTCGCTCCCGGTTTCCGTAATTTCCCCAAGAAAAAAGGAATCACTCCTCCTATCTGGCAAAAAAAATATCCAGCAAGATTAATGCCAAACCAGGTTTTTTGTTAACCAGTTGAAAAAATGTGTAAAATATCGATTTTTTCAGCACCGCATTTGCATTCCGACAAATTTTGACTGCTCGTGACGGAATTTGTCACCAATTACTATCCCAGCTTCTTTATGAATTTCTTGTTTTCGGATAATCATGCTGCTTCTTCCATGATGAACCGATGGCCGGAGCCTGCCGCAACCACACGGGCGAATCCGGTCTACTTTGCGGAAGCCTGAAGGCTGAGCCAGGTCGGCCGCTGCAGGAAGCTGCCCTCCACGTTGTCTTCCATTTCCCACTGATCGTTGCCGGAGGAAAGAAAGTAGGCAAAGCAGTCGACGCCGCCCGGAAAATCCAGGTAGGCGTTGCCGAATCCGAGTCCGACGCCGCCGCCCCAGCACCCATAGGTCTTTGCATCGAACGCCGCGGTTTTGCCCCTTGCCGCGTTGGCAAACATGAACATCACACAGCCCCACTTGCCCTGTTTGAACTGGAGGGACTTTTCCGGCTTTTCCTCGGCCCGTAGCACGGCAACCGGTTCATATTTGAGGTTCAATGCCGCTGCGATTTTCGAATCCATTTTGCCTCCTTGCTTTTTCTTTGGGAAAACCGGTGGAAATCACAACTGAAAAGTGCCCCCGCCGTTGTTTGCAAAAACACCTTTTGCGGCTCGAATCCGGCGACTCGACCGGTATGGCACAGCATAGGAACAGACGCCCCGAAGTTTTTGTACCACAGGAGTTGGATCGGAAAAATAGTTGAAACCCTGGTGAATCGGATTTAGTAAAAACAGAGGCCGCCCGACAACCTTTTACATGCGAGAAATAAAAGATGCCATTTTACAGCTTTTTCCTGGCCGCGATATTGTTGATCGGTGCGCCCAGCTCCCTGCTTGCCGAAGATTTTCATCTTTCCAGTCCCCGCAATACCGCTATCCTGCGGTTCGAAATCGACAATGACATGATCTGGAACGATGACAGCGGCTTTACCAATGGCTGGAGCATCCAGTACCACACCCTTTGCTATTCCGGCTGGGAGGAATCCGAGACAATAGGATTGGTCAAATGGGTCGGCAGCCGGGTTCTCACCCTGGACGATGACGACGCTGTCATTCGCTACAGCCACGGCATCGGCCAAAACATGATCACCCCTGGGGACATCGAAGCTGAGATGCCCCAGAAAGGAGATTTGCCTTATGCCGGCACCTTGACCTATTCACTGAATTGGCAAAGCTTCAACCGGCGGACGGCTCGCAATTTACAACTGTCGGTCGGCCTTCTGGGAGAAGAATCTCTGGCGGGGTCATTTCAGGAGTTTGTTCACAATGACCTGGGGGCAGGAGACGATCCCGATGGGTGGGGTACCCAGCGGGATACTGAACCGATCGTCAATATCGGCTATCAGTACAGCTGGTCCCTGGCGGACTGGGGAAAATATGACGACGGCTGGGCCGGTCAGATCACCCTGGCACCGAGCCTCTCTTTGGGCAACTTGTTCACAGCCGGGGAGCTTGCCGCGGCTTTCCGAGTTGGATGGAACATGGCCGAGGGATTCAGCTCGTATTCAGCCCCGCCGGGTCGCGGCTTTTTCCAGGCCTCCCACATTCCCAAGCCGTCGACCGCTTCTCCCCACGGCATCGAGCTTCTATTGGGCGTCCGCGGCACGGCGCTCGCCTATTCCGTAATATACGACGGCAGCCTCATCACCGGCGACGACAGGGATGTTGATCGAAACAGCGGCTATATCAGCTTCGGGATCGGGCTCTGCTATCACTATTATGATATCGTGTCCATCCGCGCTACGGTTCAACAATCCACCGATCTACTGAAATCGGAGTCGCTTCCGATGCCCCCTGACGGCAAGAATAAAACCGAGGCAGATGTATCGTTCGGGTCCTTGATGGTCGACGTTCATTTTTGATCGTGAGTCGATGACCACGTCGATCTCACCGACGTAGGTCTGGACCTCCAGGCTGGTCAGATCGCCTACCGCATTTTTCAGAAACAGTATAGCACGAGTCATGCGTTAGGGGATGTGCCCGGCAGCCACTTTCCCGCTACCCGGAATCAAGGCTCGGTTGAGCGGCGAAAAAATGGTATGAAACCGGGCACCATTCGACGGGCCGGAACCTCGGACCGGCGCGACTTTGCAACCGGACCCATCTGTGGTATCTTTTGAAAAAATCAAGGAGTGAGCGGATGAAAAAATTATTCGATGGAATAAAAGAGGGGAAGCTGGGTACCGAAAGCAATCCCGCTGTGGTCCGTGTCAAAACCAAAAAAAGAATGAAGGAAGTAGAAGCCGTATTCAAGAAAAACGGCTGGAAATACGCCATCGAACTGGAGCCGGACAAACCCGAGGACATTGCGGCCCTGGAAATACTGCTGCATCCGATCAAAACAAAGATCGCCGAAGAAAAGGTCGGGCGCAACGATCCCTGCCCCTGCGGGAGCGGGAAAAAATTCAAAAAATGCTGCGGCCAATAATGATTTCAGCGATTTTTTAAACAGGTAAAGATTTGAAAAACCATGGATAAAAAAGAGCTTCTCGACCGAGCAAAGGACCCGAATCTCATTTCCGGCATCTTCAACTACTGCGACCGGTGGTGCGAGCGGTGCCCGTTTACTGCCCGATGCCTGAATTTTGCGATGGAAAAGGATCAGAAACGGAAGGCCGGCGGCGCCGATGAAGACAACGAACAATTCTGGAACCAGATTCAAGACTCCTTTGACATCGCGATCAGTCTTCTGGCCGACCTGGCAGAGGAGTTCGGAATCGATCTTGACGCCTTCGAGATCGAGGAAGATGCGGCGCCGGACAACCGGGAGCACATCTTGTCTGCCATGGCCGGTCAATACATCAAGTCGGCCAAAAAATGGTTCGATCGAAACCGGGTGTCCATCGCCGAGGCCGTGGAAAAGGAAAACTCCCACCTGAAGATCGTTCGCCGCGATCCAGAAGAAGGCCCCATCCCCCTTGCCGAAGCCATCGAAGTGATCGACTACTACAAGTATTTTATCGACGCGAAACTGGACCGGGCCTTGCGGGGCAAGAACGAAGATGCAAGGGGCGATTTCAATGACCTGTCCAAAGACTCCGACGGCTCGGCCAAGATCGCCCTGATCGCCATGGACCGGTCCATCAGCGGCTGGGGGGTCGTGGCCTCCCGTCTGCCGGATCACAAGGCCGCCGCGGCCGAAATCATCGGCCGATTGAAGCGGATCCGGGACGTCACGGAAAGAGAGTTTCCGGAGGCAAGAGCGTTTGTGCGCCCTGGATTCGACGAGTAGAAGCGGCTTCAACGCCTCCTCTCGCGCCGAATCTCTGCGTTGCGGCCCGCCGAAAAATACTCACATACTTCCGTGTATGCTCCGCTTTTTCGGCGGCCCGCGCCTTGATCTCCGTCGCGATAGGAGGCTTTGAAACCACTTCTGCCAGGGGTTTGAAGCTTGCTCTTTTTCCCGCGGAGCTTCCTTGGAAAGGTGAAAGCTACGGGCAGCTCGAGTTTGATCTTCGCTCCAGAGCGGCATCGCCGCATCATATAAAATCGTTTCATGATTTTATTGAAATATCCTGTCTATCCTGCCTGATTTATATTTTGAACATATCCGTGGTGCGGCAATATAGATTTTCCCGGCTGCCCAGCCGCCCGATGATATCCAGCCTGGCCGCCATGATCCGGTCATCGGAAACGAATTCCTCCTTGATGTGAATCATGACGACTTCTCCGACAACGAAATTATGGAATTTGGCGTCCTCGCCGAATTCCAGGACCTGCTTGAGCCTGCATTCCATGCAAATGGGGGACTCATCGACCCTCGGCGGAGAGACGATCTCCGATTTGGCCGGGGTCAGGTTGGCCTTTTCAAATTCATCGATGTGGGGCGGGTAAGCCGTGGCTGTTGTGTTCATGGCTTCGGCCAGAGCTTCTGTGACCATGTTGATGACAAACTCTTTGGTGCTTTCGATATTGACCAGCGTGTCCTTTTTCTTTCCTTTGCCTTTTCGGCCCAAGGAAAAGCCGACGATCATCGGCATATTGCAGATCGGCGTAAAATACGAATACGGGGCGAGATTGTTGATGCCGTCTGAACTTACGGTCGACACCCATGCAATCGGCCTGGGAATGATAGAATAGCTCATGATTTCGTAGGTTTTCTTGACGTCCAAAACAGTCGGGTCAACTTTCATGCAGTCTCCTTTTTTTTGCCCCCCCATTTGGACAAACAGGGCAAGGCGCTTGGCATCATCGGCGGCCGCTTGCGTGAAACGGATCGACCGGTCAAAAATCGGGCCGACGGCAGTCTCCGGCCTGCACGCGGAGAAAGCCGCTTTCCAAAGAAGATTCCCATGCACCAATGGACAGCGTCAAGATCCTTGTGGATTCGTTTCCCCGCCGATGACCCGCGGATGCGGGCGGGATTGGGCGGCAAGTTGAAATTATCGGCAAATATCTGTAAATAATCATCAGTTGCGCGGACGGCTGCGCAGGCTCCGATGGCACCTCATCAATCCGGAGAAAGAGCGGAACTACAGCGAAAAGGAGTGGCGGCGGGGACGACTTCGACAACGCGCGGCAGGGGGCCC
>CBFCZJ010000133.1:0-8850 GCA_965602445.1 uncultured Desulfobacterales bacterium
GATGCCGAGATCCCCGGTATGAAGCCATCCGTCTTTGTCGATGGCCGCGGCCGTCTCCTCAGCCATGTTGTAGTAGCCTTTCATGACGTTGTAGCCCCGGCAGCAGACTTCGCCCTGGACTCCGGGGCAAAGCGTCTTGCCGTTGTCCGGGTCGACGATGCGCACTTCGACGCCGGCAATGGCGCGGCCTACGGTTTCCGTGCGCCTGCGGACGTCATCGTCCACGCGGGTCTGGGTGATGACCGGCGATGCCTCGGTCAGGCCGTAGCAGATGGTGATCTGGGTCAGGTTCATTTTGTCCATGACCTGGCGCATGACCTGCACCGGGCAGGGGGAGCCGGCCATGATGCCGGTTCGAAGCGACCCGAAGTCGAACTTGTCAAACAACTTGTGACCGAGAACGGCGATGAACATCGTCGGCACGCCGTAAAGGGCGGTGCAGCGCTCCTGTTCCACAGACGCCATCACCTGAACCGGATCGAAGCTTTCCAGGATGACCATGCAGCTCCCGTGACTCACGGCCCCCAGAACCCCCATCACGCAGCCGAAGCAGTGAAACAAGGGCACCGGCAGGCAGATGCGGTCTCGTTCTGAAAAGCGCTGATTTTCGCCGACGGTAAAGCCGTTGTTGGCGATGTTTCTGTGGGTCAGCATGACTCCCTTGGGAAATCCGGTGGTTCCCGAGGTGTACTGCATGTTGACCACATCGTCGGGATCGAGGGCGGACTGGCGCTCCAGATAGGCGGCTTTGGGGGTGACATTGCTCAAGGCCAGTACTTCGGGCATCGAGTACATGCCCCGGTGCTTTTCCGGCCCGAGAAAAAAAAGCCGCTTCAGGTGCGGGAATGTTGTGCTTTTCAGGTGCCCCCGAGGGTCGGTCTTGAGCTCCGGCAATAGCTCGGCGAGGATCTGCAGGTAGTCGATGTCCTGGTAGCCGTCGATAAGAAACAGGTTCTCGGTCTGGCTTTGCTTCAGAAGATATGCCAGCTCCGAAGCACGGTAGCTGGTGTTGACCGTCAACAAAACGGCACCGATCTTGGCTGTTGCAAACTGCAGCGCCACCCAGTAGGGGATGTTGGTCGCCCAGACGGCGACCTTTTCGCCCTTTTTCAGACCCAGGGCCATCAGGCCCCGGGCCAGTCGATCGACAAGGGCGCCGAACTGGCTGTAGGTGAGGCGAAACTCCCGGTCCACGTAAACGATCGCCTCGTTGTCAGGCCACCGGTCGACGGCCTCGTCGAGCATCTGCCCCAAGGTGAGATTTATCAAGCGGTATTCTTTTGTCATGGTGTTGTCTAAAACCTTCTATCCCCTTTAAATATAGTATCTTAGGGAGCCGATTGGCATGTTTTTCCGGCGGCGAAGCCGCCGCCAGTAAATTCGCTCCGCGAATTTACTCGGGGATGAAGAGCACGGCGTAGATGGCTGACGTATGCCGGCCGCGGCAGCTCACGTAATGCGGGACGATCGAGTTGTAGTAGATGCTGTCGCCGGCCTCCAGGGTGTAGGTGTCCTGCCCGTAGACCACCTCGATTTGGCCGGAGTAGACAACGATAAACTCTTCTCCCTCGTGGCTGGAAAGCTGCTGGCTCCTGGAAGATTCGGGAAGAAGCTCCACGAAGAAGGGCTCCATGTGCCGGTCGGTTTTACCGACGCCCAAAGAATAAAATTTCATCGACGTCTGGGATTCTTTTTCCCGAAGCATGCTCAACTTCTGCTTGCGCTCGGTTCTGCGGATCACCAGGGGGTCTTTGCTGACCTTGTCGTCGAGGAACGTGCCAAGCCGCACACCCAAGGTGCGGGCGATTTTCAGCAGCGGCCCGAGAGAAGGATATACGTTTTCCTCCAGCAGGCCGGCGACGAATTTCGGATCCAATCCGGTTCGCTCGGCCAGCGTTTCTGCCGTGATCTTCCGCTGGGTCATCAACTGTTGGATGCGGTGGCCGATTTGATCTGTTTTCATCTTTTTCTCCGAAGCCACGGTGAAGGTCTTGTCGGCGGCAAAGGCAGACGGATATCTTTTTGGGCTTGGAATGTCAACTACCTTCGAATCCCGGCAGACCACCCCGCCGGTTATGCCTTCTTGGGCAGAATGCGGACGCGCTTTCTTCGGCAGGATTTGCCGGAGGAGAGGTGGAAAACGGTTTCTTCGACCTTCAGCCGGCCTTCGGCAAAGAGTTGGATGCAGTGCGGGTAGAGCGCCCACTCCATCTGCAGCCCTTTTTCCCGCAGGACTTCTATAGAACTGCCTTCGTCGATGTCAAAGGCCCGCTGAGCGATGATCGGCCCGGTGTCTTCTCCGTAGTCGATGAAGTGGACCGTGCACCCAGCCACCTTGCATCCGTATCGCCAGGTATCGCCGTATCCGTCCACCCCGGGAAAGGCCGGAAGCAGCGCCGGGGGGATGTTCATGATCTTTGGGTTCAGCGGATCCGGACTGAATCGGTCGATAAAATAGGGGGTCAGGGTTCTCATGAACCCGGCCAAGACCATCAGATCGATCGAATAGGGACGGATGATATCCAGCAACCGGGCCTCGGCGGCGGCCCGGGACACCAGAAATCGGCGCATGTCCGCCGGATCGGTGCGACCGGAAAACAGCCTTTGCTTGGCCGCCGTCTCCTCGAGTCGAAAGTCTTCCGGCGCCGTCAGAGCGCCGGCGCTGATGTCGTCGATGATTTGTCGATAGTCGACCACAAAGGTCTCGACGCCTCGGGTCCTGGCTTTTGTCAAGCCGGAGGCGCTTGGGTTGTCGGCGCCGGCAAAGACGACTGCGCCGTCGATCCGACGGCTTTTGCAGCCGTCGATAATGGCGGTCAGATTGGTGCCGCTTCCTGATATCAGTGCTCCGATTCTCAGCATAACTTTTGGAGTGCTAACAGACGGATGGGTCGCTGTCAAACACCTGTCAGACCCCGTCCTTTGGTTGACAACCCGCCGAGGCCATATTATTGTCTATGAAGGTTTGCCCTGGCTTGGGCAGGCGGCAGTTGCCGGTATGAGGGCCGTCTTTTCAAAGCGAACACCGATCCCGGTTGCCGAAACAGATCAGAGAGACATACAGAAAGGACGAAAACCATGGCAGAAGGCGTCTTGGATATTAGTGACAGCAGTTTTGATGCCGAAGTGTTGCAATCGGAAACCCCGGTACTGGTCGATTTCTGGGCTCCGTGGTGCGGCCCCTGCCGGGCCATTGCCCCGGTGATTGATGAACTGGTGGGTGCATACGGCGATCAGGTCAAGTTTGCCAAGTGCAACGTGGACGACAACCCGGTCACGCCGGGAAAGTTTGGAATCCGGGCCATTCCCACGCTGATCCTGTTCAAGGGGGGCGAGGTGGCCGAACAGATTACCGGCATCGTCGCCAAATCAAAGCTGGAGGACGCGATCAAAGGGGTTCTCTGATCTGCGGTGCCGGACGATTAAACAATGCCTTTCGGCGGTGGCTCCTTTACGGGGAGGCGCCGCCGTTGCGTTTGAGGTCTTTTTCGATGACACCGAATCTCAGGGCTTCATGGGATTTCAGAAAAAGAAGGGCTGCGGCAGCGGCGCTTATCGCCGCCTGTTTTCTGCTCATGGCAGGCTGTTCCTGGTTTCAGCCCAAGTTGGACAAAACGGCCTTGGAACTGGTCAGCGACGGCATGGACGCCTACAACGCGGGGAAATACAAAGCGGCGATCGAACACTTCGAAAAACTGAGGGATTGGTATCCCTTCAGCAAATACGCGATTCTGGCAGAGCTGAAGATCGCCGACTGCCACTACCACCTGGAGCAATACGAAGAAGCGATTTTCGCCTACCAGGAGTTTGAAAATCTTCATCCCCGAAACGAAGCCGTTCCCTATGTGGTCTACCAAATCGGTCGATCCTATTTCGACCGGATTGACACGGTCGACCGGGACCAGAACTCAGCCCGGGAGGCGCTGAAAACGTTTCGCCGGCTGATTTCCCAGTATCCGGAGGACCCATACGCCAAGATCGCCCAGGGTCATATCCATCAGTGCCTGAAAAGTCTGGCCGGGCATGAGTTTTACGTGGGGTATTTTTATTACAAAAACCGGCATTATCCCGCCGCCGTCGGCCGCTTCAAGACGGTCATCGAGGAGTATCCAGATGTAGGTGTCCACTACAAGGCCCTGCAATACCTGGCCCGGTGCAAGAGGGAAATGCTTCAACAAGAGGCGCAAGAAGAGGCCCTCGGCCAAGAGGAATAAAGCGACCCGCAGCCCCGCCAAAGCGGGATTTCCGCTTCGCTCCAACAAGGTACAACGGGTTTGGGCGAAGGCGCAGAAAAAGGCTTTACTTTCCTGAAAAAACCATGTAACAGAAGCTTTTTTGCGGCAAGGCAGGACTTTTTCAGCCGCGCCAGAACATGAAAAGCGATTCAACTTGTGGGGTGGACATGTCCAAAGTCTGTGAAATCTGCGGAAAAAAAGCGATGGTAGGAAGCAACATCAGTCACGCACACAATGTGACCAAGCGAAGATTCAATCCGAATCTCCAGCGGGTGCGTACCCTTCGAAACGGCCGGGTGCACAAGATGGTCGTCTGCACCCGATGCATCAAGGCAGGAAACGTCGTCAAGGCGGCCTGAAGACAAAACGAGACGGCGGTGCATCTAAGATCTGCACTTCGCACCGCCGCCCAGACAGGATTTTTTGCCCAGCCTGCCGCCGCCTGAGACCAACCCGCCTGGCCCCCGCGAGATGTCTTCCTTCCGACAACCGCCAACCGCGCTATCCGATTCTTTTGACTTCCTGTACCTGCCGCACCTTCCGGATGGCCGTCAGCACTTTTTCCAGGTGTTCGGTTCCTTCCACGGCAAGGGTAAAGTGGCTGTCCACGATCTTGTTTTCAAGGGTTCTGGTGTTCACGCTCAGGATGTTGGCCTCGTTTTTGCTGATGTTGGCGGCCAGATCGGCCAGCAGTCCCACCCTGTCGTAGGATCGAACCAGGACCTTTACCGGGTATGTCTCCCGGATGTCGTCGTTCCACTGGACATCGACCTGCCTTTCCGGAGACATTTTCAACACGTTTACGCAGTTGGTGCGGTGCACCGTGACACCGAATCCCCGGGTAATGTATCCGATGATTGGATCCCCCGGAACGGGCTGACAACACTTGGCGAACTTGATCAGGATGTCGTCCAGCCCCTGGACGATTACCCCGCCCTTCGGTTTTTTCTTCCGGACCTTTCCGATCAGCTTGTTGAGAAGCGATTGATGCGGCTCTTCGGATTCTTGCCGGGGCTCGATCCTGCGGATGACCTGAAGCGGGGTGATCTTTCCGTAGCCGACATTGGCGATGAGGTCTTCGACGTTCTGAAAACCGAAGTGTTTGGCCGCCTCGGCCATTTTGTCCGTCTTCATCAATTGGTTGAAGTTCAGACGGTATTTGCGAAAGGCCTTTTCGCACATTTCCCGGCCGAGGGTCAGGCTGCGCTCTTTTTCCTGGTTTTTGACCCACTGGCGGATCCGGGACCGGGCCTTGACGGTTTTGACGAAATTGAGCCAGTCCTTGCTGGGATGGGCGCCCTTGCTGGTGATGATTTCGACGATGTTTCCTGTCTGAAGTTCGTACTTCAGCGGAACCATCCGGCCGTTGACCTTGGCGCCGGTGCACTGGTTTCCGACTTCGGTGTGGATCAGGTAGGCAAAGTCGACGGGGGTGGCACCTTTTGGAAGATTCTTGATCTCCCCCTGGGGGGTGAACACGTAGACCTCGTCGGGGAAAAGATCGATTCGGACGTTTTCTAAAAACTCTTCCGGGTTGCTGAAGCTGGCCTGGTTTTCCACCAGGTTCTGAATCCAGGCAAAGGTTTGGCTCGCCTGCTCGTCCGGTTTTCGGCCCTCCTTGTAGCTCCAGTGCGCGGCGATGCCCGACTTGGCCACCCGGTCCATCTCCCGGGTCCGGATCTGGATTTCCACCCGCTCTCCGTACGGGCCGATCACCGTGGTATGCAGGCTCTGGTACATGTTCGGCTTTGGCATCGCGATGTAGTCTTTGAACTTCTTGGCGATGGGCTTCCAGAGGGAATGAATCACTCCCAGGACCTCGTAGCATTGGCCGAGGGTGTCCACGATGATCCGGAAAGCGATGATGTCGTAGACCTCCTCGAAGGGAAGATTCTGCAGGACCATCTTTTGGTGGATGCTGTAAAAATGTTTGTACCGGCCCAGCACCTCGCCGGCGATACCCGCCTCGGTCATTTTCTCTGAGATGATGCCCCGGACCTTTTCGATGTAGCGGTCCTGCTTTTCCCGGCCGGCGCTGACCAGTCCCGCGATTGTGTTGTACGCGTCCGGCATCAGGTACCGGAAAGAAATGTCTTCCAGCTCCTTTTTCATCCAGTAGATGCCGAGCCTCGATGCGATGGCTGCATAGATGTCGAGGGTTTCCTTGGCGATCCGTCTCTTTTTGTCATCCGTGCGGTGAAAATCCAGGGTCCGCATGTTGTGCAGCCGATCGGCCAGCTTGATGAGAATCACCCGGATGTCGTCGGCCATGGCCAGGATCATCTTGCGGATGCTTTCCGCCTGCCGTGCTTGGGAGGATGAAAACGGAAGGGTGCTGAGCTTGGTGACCCCGGAGACGATATGCCGGACTTCCGGCCCGAAGATCTCTTCGATTTCCTCGGGAGATGCGTGGGTGTCTTCGACCACATCGTGGAGGAGACCGGCGGCGATGCTCACTTCGTCGAGCCTCATCTCCGCCAGAATGTTCGCCACCTCCAGCGGGTGGGTCAGATAGGGCTCTCCGGACAGGCGCACCTGTCCATGGTGAACCCTGGCCGAGTAGACGTATGCCCGGTCGATGATGTCCAGATCCGCTTCGGGATTGAAGTCGGCGACCAGGTCGATGATATCGTTAATCCGGATCATTGCATGAACCGCCCCGGCACCGCTTCAAAAAGCGTTATTAAGGGAACATCTTTTTGGCAAGAGGCAGACCATGGCCGTATCGGCCGATCGAGGGCGGCTAATAGGCCTTGGCAAAGACCACGCGCCGATCACTGGGATCGCCGCATCCGATGCAGCGGCCGGCTTCCGCCGCCTTGCCCAGGGGAATACACCGGATGGTAACACCGAGCTCGTCCTTGATCCGGCCTTCGCAGCCATCGGAGCCGCACCAGTGGCTTCGGGCAAAACCGCCATGGATTTCGAACTCCGAATCGCCGCCGGGGGTAAAAAAGTCGTAGAAGGATTTCTTGTCGTCGATTTCCCGGGTGTGGGTCTCCCGGAACATACGGGCTTTTTCGAAAAGGCTTTCCTGAATTTCTGCAAGCAGCCCGGGGATTTCAGAAACGAAGCGGTTTCGTTCCATCGACGTCTTTTCCCGGTGCCCCCGGTCGCGGCGCGCGAAGAAGACCGCGTTTTTGGCGATGTCCCGGGGGCCGATTTCCACCCGGATCGGGATTCCTTTTCGAATCCAGTCCCATCCTCTGGCGCCGCCGGTATCCCGGTCGTCGATTTCCACGCCGATGGACCGCCCCCCATAGGACTGATCCCGCAGCTCTGCGGCCAGGCTTTCCACGTAGGCCATGACTCTCGGTGTTTCCGCCTCGTTTTTGAAAATGGGCAGGAGAACGATGTGGGCGGGGGCGACCATCGGCGGCAATACGATGCCGTCGTCGTCCCCATGGGTCATGATCAACCCCCCGATCAGCCGGGTGGAGGAGCCCCAGGACGTGGTCCATGCATATTCTTCCTGGCTGTCCTGGTTCTGGAACCGGATCTGGGAGGCGCGGGCGAAATTCTGGCCCAAAAAATGGGAGGTTCCCGCCTGGAGGGCCTTCCGATCCTGCATCATCGCTTCGATGGTAAAGGTGTCCACGGCGCCGGGGAACCGCTCGGCGGGGCTCTTTTTTCCTTTGAGAACCGGCATGGCCAGATGGTTTTCGGCCAAATCGGCATAGACGTCGAGCATCAGCAGGGTCCGCTCCTGAGCCTCTTTTGCCGAGGCGTGGGCCGTGTGGCCCTCCTGCCAGAGAAATTCACTGGTCCTCAAAAAAATCCGGGTCCGCATTTCCCATCGAACGACGTTGGCCCACTGGTTGATGAGAAGCGGAAGGTCCCGGTAGCTTGAAATCCACTTGGAGAAAGACTCTCCGATGATCGTTTCCGAAGTGGGGCGGACGATGAGGGGTTCGGTCAGCGGGCCGGCCGGAATCAGGCCTCCGTCGGGTCCTTTTTCGAGCCGGTGGTGGGTCACCACCGCGCACTCCTTGGCAAAGCCCTCCACATGCTCGGCTTCCCTTTCCAGAAAATTCAAGGGGATAAAAAGCGGAAAATAGGCGTTTTTCACCCCTGTGGCTTTGAACTTGTCGTCAAGGGACCGGGAGATATTTTCCCAGAGACTATAGCCCCATGGCTTGATAACCATGCAGCCGCGCACCGGAGAGCGCTCGGCCAGGTCCGACGCCCGGACCACCTGCTGATACCATTCCGGGTAGTCTTCCTGACGGTTAGGAGAAATTGCCGTCTGTACTTTCTTTGTCATGTCGCCCTTTCTGTTTTCAGAAGCGATCTCAAAAATCATCCTGCCTGCCCTGCAGGGGAAAAGTCAATCAGAGCGTTGCCCGCTTTCCTCGTCCAAAGGAACGCCGAGTTCTTTCAACAGCGCCTCCACCAGGCGATTTTCGGGCACCTTTCGGAGCCGCTTTCCTTTTTTGAACAAAATGCCCACCCCGCGGCCGCCGGCGATGCCGATGTCCGCCTCTCGGGCTTCGCCCGGCCCATTGACCACGCATCCCATGATGGCAATCGTTAAGGGGACCGGGTAGGTCATCAAGGCGCGTTCCACCTGTTCGACGATGGAAAACAGATCGATCTCGCACCGTCCGCAGGTGGG
>CBFCZJ010000134.1:0-8842 GCA_965602445.1 uncultured Desulfobacterales bacterium
TCCAGAACTTATCGAAATCACTGGATTCCCGCTTTCGCGGGAATGACGAAAAAAGGAATTTCGGACTTTTTACGAGACTGCCAAAGTTGAGTTTCAGCCAAAACACAAAACACTTTTTCAACAGGAGACAGGAATGAAAGTATTAAAAATCGACCACCTGGGCATTGCAGTGAACAGCATCGAGGACGGCAAAAATTTTTGGAGCGGCATGCTCGGTCTGGAATTCGAAGGCGCGGAAACCGTGGAGGAGCAAAAGGTGACCACCGCGTTTTTTCCGGTGGGCGAGAGCGAAGTGGAGCTGCTCGAATCGACCGCCCCCGACGGACCGGTAGCCAAGTATATCGAAAAGCGGGGCCAGGGCATCCAGCATGTGGCCTTCCGGGTCGAAAACATCGAGGAGGCCCTGGAAGAACTCAAGGCCAAGGGCGTCAAGCTGATCGATGAAACCCCCCGAAAAGGTGCAGGCGGGGCAAAAATCGCTTTTCTGCACCCCAAGGCGACCAACGGCGTTCTTGTCGAACTGTGCGAACGATAAAATCGCTGCGCGATTTTATCGTTAGAAAATCCCCGGCTTTGCCGGGGATTTTTATTGACAGGCCAGGAATTTTTCCGTAGAAGTGTAACCATGTTGTATAAAATTAGCGCATTTCAATTAACATATAAACAAATAACGCATTATAGCAGGATGTTATATGTTGTTTTATCCTTGTAACGCTGTTCTGTTTCTGGATTGCTAATCCTTTTTATATTCACTCTTTGAACGTACCGCACACCGGGTCTACCCTTTGAACAGAGAAGCAGCACACCACAAGACCTTGATCAACGGAACGCGGCTTTCCTCTCTCCGCCCGGAAGTCCGGCAGCGACTGGAAGATGCGGTTCTGGAAATCTTTTCCGAATCCGATTTTCACCAGGCCAATATCCGGGACGTCGCCAAAAAGGCCGGCATCAGCTTCAGTACCATTTACAATCACTACGGCAGCAAGGAGCGGCTCCTGTTTTCAGTGGTCGACGTCTGGCTCGGCAGACTCACCGACCGGATCACCGACCATCTGCAGGGAATCGAGGATCTGAAGGAAAAAGTCCGCAAGGTCTTCTGGCTTCAACTCGACTATTACGACCGGAATCCGCGGCTCGGCCGTATTCTGTTCATGACCCTTCCGATGAAAACCTGGATGGCCGACGAAACCTTCCAGCAGCGTAAAATGATCGATCTTTTTTTAGGGGCGCTCAAAGACGGACAACGCAGGGGCCTTTTAAACCCTCATGTCCGGGCCGGGGTATTGCTCGATGTGATCCTCGGCCTTGTCCAGCGTTCTTTTTTCATGTGGATCTTACGCGGGCAGAAAGGAAGCCTGACCGACCAGTCCAACGCATTGTTCGAAATCGTCTGGCGGGCAATCACGATACCCGAATCGCCGCCGCAAGCCGGGCGTTGATTCGGCGGCTGTATACGCCGAACGACCCTACAACCGACAACGGCATAAGGAGCAAGGCAGATGGCAGAACACCCCCAAAAGAAAACGTGGATCGATCTGGCAACCAAGCAGATGAAGGGAAAGCCGATAGAGTCCCTGCAATGGAAAACCCCCGAGGGCATATCGGTCAATCCCCTGTATACGGGCGAAGACATCGAAGGGGTCGACCATCTCAACACCCTTCCCGGCCTGCCGCCTTATGTGCGCGGCCCCATGGCCACCATGTACGCCGGCCGGAAATGGACGATCCGCCAGTACGCCGGGTTTTCCACGGCCAAAGAATCCAATGCGTTTTATCGCCGCAACCTGGCTGCCGGCCAGAAGGGATTGTCGGTGGCCTTCGACCTGGCCACCCACCGGGGCTATGACTCGGACCATCCCCGGGTCATCGGAGACATCGGCAAGGCAGGCGTGGCCATCGATTCGGTGGAGGACATGAAAATCCTCTTCGACCAGATCCCCCTGGACAAGATGTCGGTCTCCATGACCATGAACGGCGCCGTGCTGCCGATCATGGCCGGGTATATCGTGGCCGCAGAAGAACAGGGCGTCAAACACGAACAGCTTACCGGCACGATCCAGAACGACATCTTAAAGGAGTACCTGACCCGGAACACATACATCTATCCGCCGGAACCTTCCATGCGGATCGTCTCGGATATCATCGGATTCTGCTCCGATCACATGCCCAAATTCAACACGGTGAGCATCAGCGGCTATCACATCATGGAAGCCGGCGCCGATTCGGTCCTCCAGTGTGCCTTTACCCTGGCAGACGGCATCGAATACGTCCGCGCGGCCCTGGCCGCCGGGCTCGACATCGACAAATTCGCCCCCCGCCTGTCATTTTTCTTCGGGGTGGGGATGAACTTTTTCATGGAAATTGCGATGCTCCGGGCGGCACGGCGCCTGTGGTACGAACTGATGCAGCAGTTCAACCCGGAAAACCCCAAGTCGTCGATGCTCCGGACCCATGTCCAGACATCGGGATGGAGTCTCACCGCCCAGGATCCTTACAACAACATCATCCGCACCACCCTGGAGGCCCTGGCCGCAGCGTTGGGGGGCACCCAGTCGCTGCACACCAACTCCTTTGACGAAGCCGTGGGACTTCCCACCGACTTTTCGGCCAGAATCGCCCGAAACACCCAGCTCATCATCCAGGAAGAATCCCAGATCTGCCGGGTGATCGATCCCCTGGGCGGATCCTACTATGTGGAAGCCCTGACCGACGAAATCGCCAAAGAGGCCAAAAAAATCATCGACGAGGTGGAAGAGCTCGGCGGCATGGCCAAGGCCATCGAGTCCGGCATGCCGAAAATGCGGATCGAGGAGGCGGCCGCCCGCCGCCAGGCCCGGATCGACCAGGGAAGGGACGTCATCGTGGGGATCAACAAATACAAGGTTGAAGACGAACCCCTCAAGGACATCCTGGAGGTTTCCGAGGCGGTCAGAGAGGACCAAATCCAGCGGCTGAAGGATACCCGTCAACACCGGGACGAAGCAGCGGTCCGCCAGGCCCTGGACGCCGTCACCAAAGCGGCCGAAAACGGCGACAACCTGCTGGCGGCCTGCCTGCCGGCCGTCCGGGCCCGGGCGACTGTCGGGGAAATCTCAGACGCCATGGAAAAGGTCTTCGGCCGGTTCGTGGCCACGACCCAGTGCATTTCCGGGATCTACGCGGCAGAGTATGGAGACGACGAGATCTTTGCCGCCATCCGGAAACGGACGGAGGATTTTCTGACCCATGAGGGCCGACGGCCCCGGATTCTGCTCACCAAGATGGGACAGGACGGCCACGACCGGGGGGTAAAAGTCATTGCCACGGCATTTGCCGACTTCGGCTTCGACGTGGACTTGAGCCCGATGTTCCAGACCCCGGAAGAGGCTGCCCAGATGGCCGTGGAAAACGATGTCCACGTGGTGGGGGTTTCCAGTCTGGCCGCCGGCCACAAGGCCTTGGTTCCCTCGCTGGTCAAGGCCCTGAAGGAAAAAAATGCCGGCGACATCAAGGTGGTGGTCGGCGGCGTGATCCCGGCAAACGATTATGACGCCCTGTTCAGCGCCGGGGCCGCGGCCGTGTTCGGACCGGGGACCGCCGTAACGGACGCCGCCAACAAAGTTCTCAACGTGCTCGATCAGAAATGACCATGCCCGAGGATGTAACGTATTTCATCGAAGGCGTGCTCAACGGCGACCGCCGCATATTGGCAAGAACCATCACGCTGATCGAAAGCACCCTGCCTGCCCATCGGGCCCTGGCCCGCGACATCGTCGACCGGCTGGTTCCCCATGCGGGAAAGGCGGTTCGGCTGGGCATCACCGGCGTTCCGGGGGTGGGGAAAAGCACCTTCATCGAAAGCTTCGGCACGATGCTGATCGAAGACGGCCACAAGGTTGCCGTGCTGGCCGTGGATCCAAGCAGCAAGCGAAGCGGGGGAAGCATCCTGGCCGACAAGACCCGCATGGAGAAGCTCGCCGTCGAGGAAAATGCCTTTATTCGGCCGTCTCCCTCCAGCGGAACCCTGGGAGGGGTGGCACGAAAGACCCGCGAATCCATGCTCGTCTGTGAAGCGGCCGGATTCGACGTGATGATCATCGAAACGGTGGGGGTGGGCCAGTCTGAAACGACCGTCGCCTCGATGGTCGATTTTTTCCTGGTGCTGATGATCGCCGGAGCCGGCGACGAACTACAGGGAATGAAAAAAGGAGTCCTGGAGCTGGCCGACGCCCTTGCCATCAACAAGGCCGACGGCGACAACGTCAAAAAGGCCGAGCGGGCGAGGAAAGAATACGAAAATGCCCTTCACTACCTGCGGCCGGCCACCCCGACATGGACGCCTCCGGTGCTGACGTGCAGCGCCAAGGATGACAGCCGCCCCGGGATTCGAAAAATCTGGGAAACCGTGCTCGACCACCGGCAAAAGCTTTCCGCGACCTCGGAACTGGAGGAAAAACGAAGGCGCCAGGCGGTGGACTGGATGTGGGATCTGATCAACGAAGGTCTTCAAGATCGGTTTCAGGCCGACCCGAGCGTGCGCCGCCGCCTGAAGGAACTGGAGCGGGCCGTGGCCGACGGCGAGACGGCGCCGACGGCGGCGGCGGTCCAGCTCCTTTTTTTGCTTGACAAGGAAATAGGGCTCTAGAATCATCTAAGATTCTAAAAAATCGCTGAGGCGATTTTTTAGTTGGTTTCGCTTCGCGAAACAGAGCGAAGGTTTTTACCATCGGCCCTTGGCGGGCCTTAAAAAAAAGACCAGGCAACTGCCGACAATTTGTGAGCGGCGCTAAACAGGCGAGAGACCAAGGGAAAGGACGACAAGATGGGTATCGTTGACGACAAGATCAAAGAACTCAAGACCCGCGAGAAAAAAGTTCTTCAGATGGGCGGTGAAAAGTCGGTGGCCCTTCAAAAAGAAAAGGGAAAGCTCACCGCCAGGGAGCGCCTCGACTACCTCTTCGATGAAGGCACCTTTCGGGAAATCGACATGCTCGTAGAACACCGATGCACCAATTTCGGCATGGACAAGGTCGATGTCGCCTCGGATGCCGTCATCACCGGCCACGGGCTTGTGGAAGGCAGGCCGGCGTTTGCCTTTGCCCAGGATTTTACCTCCCGAGCCGGGAGCTTGGGCGAGATGCACGCCAAAAAGATCTGCAAGGTCATGGACTTGGCCGTAAAGGCCGGGGTACCCATGGTGGGCCTCAACGATTCGGGCGGTGCCCGGATCCAGGAAGGGGTCGAATCCCTTTCCGCCTATGGGCAGATTTTCTACCGCAACTCGGTGGCCTCCGGGGTCATCCCGCAGATCTCGGCCATCATGGGGCCCACCGCCGGCGGCGCGGTCTACTCCCCTGCCATGACCGATTTTATTCTCATGGTGAAAAACACCTCGTATATGTTCATCGCCGGGCCGGAAGTGATCAAGTCGGTTACCGGAGAGGAGATCTCTTTTGAAGATTTGGGCGGCGCCATGACCCACAGCGAAAAAAGCGGTGTGGCCCAACTCGCCTGTGAAAACGACAAAGACGCCCTCGACAAAATCAAGCGCCTGCTCTCCTTTATGCCTGCCAACAACATGGAGGATCCGCCGTCAGTTCCCACCGGAGACGATCCGAGGCGAACCGATCCGGCCCTGGATTCCCTGATCCCCGACAGCCCGAACCAGTCCTACGACATGAAGGACCTGATCGCCAGCCTCGCAGACAACGGCGACTTTTTCGAAATCCACGAGCACTTTGCCAAGAACATCGTGGTGGGATTTGTCCGGCTCAACGGCAGAAGCGTCGGGGTGATCGCCAATCAGCCCAAGGTGCTTTCCGGCTGTCTGGACATCGACGCCTCGGACAAGGCCACCCGGTTTATCCGGTTTTGCGACGCCTTCAACATCCCGCTGCTGACCATCGCGGACGTTCCCGGATACCAGCCGGGAAGCCAGCAGGAGTGGGGAGGCATCATCCGCCACGGCGCCAAGCTGCTCTGGTGCTACTCGGAGGCCACGGTTCCCAAGCTGCTGCTGGTGACCCGCAAAGCCTACGGCGGCTCCTACCTGGCCATGTGCAGCCGGGACCTGGGGGCGGACATGGCCTTTGCCTGGCCCACCGCCGAGATCGCGGTGATGGGGGCGGCCGGCGCCACCAACATCATCCACCGCAAGGAAATCAAGGAAGCCGAAGATCCCGCCAAAAAACGGCAGGAAAAGTTCGAAGAATACGAAAGGTATTTTTCGAATCCCTACCGGGCCGCGGGCCGGGGCTTTATCGATGCGGTCATCGTGCCCCGGGAGTCGCGGGCAAGGCTCATCGACGCACTGGAAATCATGTGCACCAAGAGGGAGCTTCGTCCTCCCAAGAAACACGGCAACATACCCACATAGTGTTTGGTGTTTCTTGTTTGGTGTTTGGAAGACACAACAGTCCTTTTTGAGAATTTCATGCCGGAAACGAAACACTACAAAACCAAACACAAAACACCAGGACCGAAAGGGAGTTAAATGCTAGACGAAAAAAAACAAACTGCGATCATGGCCGCGATCGGGCTGTATATCCAGGCCGAAGAAGAGGCGGCGCTGCAGCCGGCTCGGCCTCCTGCAGAGCCTCCTGCGGTCCAGCCCAACACATGGGGGGGCGTCGGCCGTCAGGAGATGATGCATTATCGAAATCTCATGCAGCTCAGGACGTTTCACGGTTCACAGCTTCGATAGATTTTTTGTCTTCACCCCGTGTCGAAGTCCCCGGAAACTGGATGACATAAAATTTCGAGGAAATTTTATCCGAAAGAGGAGAACAGGATCATGAGCGAGCACGATCAAGTCAAGATGACCGAGATGAATTACGACAAGGACCGGCCGAAGGCGGAAAACCCGGTAAAGATCGAGGACCTTTCCCTGCGAGACGGCCATCAGTCCCTGTTTGCGACCCGGGGCCGGACAGAAGACATGATTCCGGTGGCCGAACTCATGGACGAGGTCGGCTTCTGGGCGGTGGAGACCTGGGGCGGGGCCACCTTCGACACCATGCACCGGTTTTTGAACGAAGACCCATGGGAGCGGATCCGCACCTTGAAGCGCTATTTCAAAAAGACCCCCTTTTCCATGCTCCTGCGGGCCCAGAACCTGGTGGGCTACCGGAACTACGCAGACGATGTGGCCAACGCCTTCATGGACCGCGCCTGTGAAAACGGCATGGACATCTTCCGCACCTTCGATGCCTTAAACGACTACCGCAACTTTGAAACCGTGGTGCCCAAGATCAAGGAATACGGCAGACACTTTCAGGGCTGCATCTGTTACTCGCTCACCGAACCCCGGCTGGGCGGCGAAGTCTACAACCTCGACTACTACGTCTCCAAGGCCAAGGAGCTGGAGGAAATGGGCGCCGACACCGTCTGCGTCAAGGACATGGCCGGGCTCATCGCTCCTTATGACGCCTACAACATCGTCAAGGCGCTCAAGGAAGCGGTCAAGGTCCCGATCCACCTTCACAGCCATTTTACCTCCGGCATGTCCTCCATGAGCCACATGAAGGCCATCGAGGCCGGGGTCGACATCATCGACACCTGCATGACGCCGTATGCGTTCCGCACGTCCCATGCCGCCATCGAGCCTCTGGTCATAGCGCTGCTGGGCACCAACCGGGACACCGGCTTCGACATCAAGCTGCTGGCAAAGATCAACGAAATCCTGGAGCGGGAGGTGATGCCCAAGTACAAGCACCTGCTCGACGATTCGAAGGTGTCGACCATCGACATCAACGTGCTGCTCCACCAGACCCCGGGCGGCATGCTCTCCAACCTGGTCAACCAGCTTCGGGAGATGGACGCCCTTGACAAGATCAACGACGTCTACCGCGAACTTCCCCGGGTGCGAAAAGAGCTCGGCCAGGTTCCGCTGGTCACCCCCACCAGCCAGATCGTGGGGATTCAGACCGTCAACAACGTCCTCTTCGACGACGAAAACGAGCGCTACAAGAACATCACCAACCAGGTCAAGGATCTGGTCTACGGTCTCTACGGCAAAACCGCGATCCCCATCGATCCGGAAGTCCAGAAAAAGGCCCTCAAGGGCTACTCCCGCGGCGAGGAGCCGATCACCTGCCGGCCGGCCGAGGTGCTCGAGCCGGAGCTTCCCAAGGCCAAGGAGGAAATCGGCGACCTGGCCAAGGACACGGATGATCTGGTGATCTATGCGCTGTATCCGGTCACCGGGAAAAAATTTCTCAAGTGGAAGTACGGCATCGAGCCGGTTCCCAAGGAAGTCCAGCCCCGGACCCTGGAAGACGTCAAAAAAGAAGACGCCCTGGTAAAGAAGGCCAAGGTCGGCGAGCTGGTGGAAAAACCGACGAAAGCGCCGCCGGAAAAAAGCGAAAACCTGAGGACCTTCAATGTCTTTATCGACGGGGAGTACTACGAGGTCGGCGTGGACGAGCCCGAGGGCAGCCCGGTGCTCCGCAAAATCCAGCAGATGGGCGCAATGCCGGCCCAGATGCCGATGATGGCGGCCCCTTCGGCACCGGCGCCGGCGGCAGCCCCCAAACCGGCCGCAGCGGCGGCGCCGGCCGAAGAAAAGAAAGAAGCGGCGCCGGCACCGGCGGCCGCAGCCGAAGGAACTCCGATGATCGCGCCCATGCCCGGCATGATCGTCCGCTACGAAAAGCAGGTCGGAGACAGCGTCAGCGAAGGGGAGACCGTACTGGTCCTGGAGGCCATGAAGATGGAAAACGCGCTGCCGGCCCCCACCAGCGGCACCGTCAAAGCGATCAACTTTTCCAGCGGGGACTCGGTCAAGAAGGGCGATGTGCTGGCGGTGGTCGGATAATACAAATCGCTCCGCGATTTGTATTATTTGACCCGCCTTCGGCGGGAA
>CBFCZJ010000135.1:0-8811 GCA_965602445.1 uncultured Desulfobacterales bacterium
GGACCTGTTCAACCGACTCGAGGACATGACTGGTGGCCAGTAGATCGATTCTGAAAACCGACCCGGAAACCGCTCGGGCCATCGACAACGAGTGGGCCCGCCAGCAGGGGACCCTCGAACTGATCGCCTCGGAAAACATTGCCAGCGCAGCGGTCATGGCCGCCCAGGGCAGCGTCATGACCAACAAATATGCAGAAGGACTCCCGGACCGCCGCTATTACGGGGGCTGCGAGTATGTCGACCAAGTTGAAAAGCTGGCCATCGAACGATCGCAGAAGCTGTTTCATGCCGCATACGCCAATGTTCAGCCCCATTCCGGCTCCCAGGCCAACATGGCCGCCTACTTCGCCCTGCTGAAGCCGGGAGACACTGTTCTGGCAATGAGCCTTTCCCACGGCGGCCACCTGACCCACGGCAGCCCTGTCAGTTTTTCCGGAAAGCTGTTCCGGTTCGTCCACTATGGCGTGGATGAAACCTCCGGCCGGATCGACATCGATCATGTGGCGGAGCTTGCCCGAACCCATCGGCCCGAGCTCATCGTCGCCGGCGCCTCGGCCTATCCCCGGATCATCGAATTCGGCCGGTTCGCCGAGATTGCGCAGGATGTCGGGGCCGAGTTCATGGTCGACATGGCTCACATTGCCGGGCTGGTCGCGGCCGAGCTCCACCCCTCCCCCATTCCTGTGGCCGACGTGGTCACTTCGACCACCCACAAGACGTTGCGAGGCCCTCGGGGCGGACTCGTTCTGGCAAAAAGCGAGTACGGAGACAGGCTGGACAGGCAAATTTTTCCCGGCATTCAGGGCGGTCCCCTGATGCACGTAATCGCCGCAAAGGCGGTGGCCTTTCTCGAAGCGCTCCAACCTGAGTTTACGGTGTATCAAGAAAACACGATCCGAAATGCAAAGGCCCTTGCCGAAGGTATTTTATCGGCCGGCATCGAACTGGTTTCAGGCGGCACCGACAACCACATGCTTCTGCTCGATCTTCGCAGCCAGAATATCACCGGCAAAGAGGCAGAAAATATGCTCGGAGACGCCGGCATCACCGTCAACAAGAACGCCGTTCCCGGAGATCCCCTGGGTCCGACGGTGACCAGCGGCATCCGCATCGGTTCGCCGGCGCTCACCACCCGGGGAATGAAAGAAGGCGAGATGAAGGCGATCGCGGCACTGATCGCCGACGTGATTCAGCGCGGAAGGCAAACCCCGGATGTCATTTTCCGTACCAAACAGCAGGTCAAGGAGATCTGCGATCGATATCCCCTGCCTGTTTCTGAAGACGAAAGGTAGCCCATGGCGATGACGGCGCAGCGGCCTTCTTGGGAATCGTATTTCATGGACATCACCAAGCTGGTGGCCAAACGGTCCACCTGCCTCCGACGCGCGGTGGGGGCCGTCATCGTCAAGGACAAGCGGGTTCTGAGCACAGGATACAACGGCGCCCCTTCCGGGATCCGCCACTGCCTGGACGTCGGATGCCTCCGGGAGCAGATGAAGGTCGCCTCTGGGGAGCGGCACGAGCTTTGCCGCGGAATTCATGCCGAGCAAAACGCCATCATTCAAGCGGCCTTCCACGGGGTGTCCATACGCGGTGCAACCCTTTTCTGCACCAATCTTCCTTGCAGTATCTGCGCCAAGATGCTGATCAACGCCGGAATCGTGCAGATCATTTATCTCGATGGATATGCCGACCCCATGTCCAAGGAGCTTTTGACAGAGGCCGGCGTTTCGATGATCCGTTTTGCAGCCGACATCCAGGAGGTCAATCGATGAAATGCCCCTTTTGCGCTGAAATCGACAACAAGGTCATCGATTCCCGGCTGAGCAAGGACGCCAGCGTCATTCGCCGGCGTCGGGAGTGCCTTGCCTGCAGCCGACGCTTCACCACCTATGAACACATCGAAGAGATCCCGATCATGATCGTCAAAAAAGACGACCGGCGGGAGGTGTTCAACCGGGAAAAGCTCCGCGCCGGTATCCAGATCGCTTGCCGCAAGCGCGGCATCAGCATTCATGTCATCGACGAGTTCATCGACGAACTCGAGCGGGATCTGCGGGAAGCCGGAGAAAAGGAGGTTCCCGCCAAGCATATCGGCGAACGGGTCATGGCCAAGCTCCACGAGATCGACGACGTGGCCTATGTCCGGTTTGCCTCGGTTTACCGGGAATTCAAGGATGTCAACGATTTCGTATCCGAACTGAAAAGCCTTTTGAGCGGTCGGTAGCCCCCCTTTCCCCGGCGTTGTCCACTTGCCACGGCCAGCCCGACCCACTCTCCCTTTTCCGGAAATATGCAAACTGCGGATATCGAATTCATGAAAATGGCCTTGGCCCTGGCGGAAAAGGGCCGGGGGTGGACCTCTCCCAACCCGATGGTCGGCGCCGTGGTGGTGCAGCAAAACACGGTAGTGGGCCGCGGATTTCACGAGGCGGCCGGACGCCCCCATGCCGAGGTCAACGCCATCGAGGAAGCCGGAACGCATTCGCGGGGCGCCACCTTGTACGTAACCCTGGAACCCTGCAACCATTTTGGAAGAACCCCGCCCTGCACGGACAAAATTCTTGCCGCCGGGATCTCTCGCGTGGTCGTGGCCATGGAAGATCCCAACCCGTCAGTAACCGGGGGCGGAAATGACCGGCTGGCAAGAAAGGGGGTTCGGGTCGATGTCGGGATCTGCCGCGATGACGCCCTTCGCCAAAACGAGGCGTTCGTCAAGCACGTCACCTTCGGGCGCCCGTTTACGGTGGTCAAATGCGCCGCCACCTTAGACGGCCGAATCGCCACCCGGACCGGCGATTCGAAATGGATCACCGGCGAGGCTTCCCGAAACTATGTGCACCAACTTCGGCATGCGGCAGACGGCATCATGGTGGGGATCGGGACCGTCACTGCGGACGATCCGAGCCTGACCGCCCGACCCGATGACAGTCCGGCAAAGGACCCGGAGCGGTTCATTCTCGATACCGGCCTGTCTATTTCGACGTCAGCCAGGGTTTTGCGGCTTGACTCGATAGCGGGAACCCATATTATATGTAGGGCTTCGGCACCTGCGGCGCAGCGCCGAAAATTGGAAGCCGCCGGCGCGAACATTCTGGAGGCCCCCGAATCGGAACAGGGGATCGCGCTGGACCCGGTGATGGATATCCTGGGGGAAATGGGCATACAGCGCCTGATCATCGAAGGCGGCGGGCGAGTCATTGGATCGGCTTTCCGGGAGGGGGTCGTCGATCGTGTCTGCTTTTTTTACGGCCCGAAGATCCTTTGCGGAGACGACGGAAAACCGATTTGCGGCGGAAGGGGTCCTGCACGCCTGGCCGATGCGGTTTCGATCTGCAACATCCGGGTGCATCGGTTCGAAGACGACGTCATGATCGAAGGAGACGTGAATAAGAATAATTTCTAAACAAGAGCCAGCCATGGTTTCTGTTTTGTCATTTGAACATTCGGATTTCGTGCTTGTTTCGAATTTCGAGATTCGAATTTCGGATTTATTATCTATGCTCTCAGGGACAAAAAAAACGCCCCGGGGCTTGTCCTGATACGGAGAAATAGAGGCGCCACCATGTTTACCGGCATCATCGAGGGGCTGGGAACGATCCGGGAGATCCGCTCCTCGGCAAGGGAAACCCGTCTTGCGGTGGAAGCCGATTTTGCCATGGAAGGCACCCGCATCGGCGACAGCGTCTCGGTCAACGGGGCCTGCCTGACCGTTGTCCGGCTGGAGAACCGATGGTTTGCAGCCGATGTCTCTCCGGAGACCCTGGCGCGGACCAGTTTTAAAAAGGCGCGGGTGGGTGACCGGGTCAATCTGGAGCGGGCCCTGCGGTTCTCGGACCGACTCGACGGCCATCTCGTGGCCGGCCACGTGGACGGCACCGGACAGATTGCAGGCCGCCGGCAGGCGGCCAATGCGTGGATCGTCGATGTGGCGGTGCCACCCGCCTTGCTCCGGTACATGATCGAAAAAGGATCGGTGGCAGTGGACGGCATCAGCCTGACCATCAACCGATTGGAAGCGGACCGCTTTCAGGTCAGCGTCATTCCTCATACCGCAACGCTGACCACCATCGGCTTCAAGAAGGTGGGAGACGAGGTGCACATCGAAACCGACCTGATCGGTAAATATGTCGAGCGTTTTGTAACGGGAGGCAAAGCAGGAATCCGGGAGATGAACAAAGCGGACATTCGCATGGACCTGCTGGCCCGAAGTGGTTTTATTAAATAAAATCGTGCAGCGATTTTATGAAAGGAGTGCAAATTCTGTCATGCCGCTGTTACCCGTAGAAGAAGCCGTTCAACAAATCCGGGAAGGTCGAATGATCATCCTGGTCGACGACGAGGACCGTGAAAACGAAGGCGACCTGATGATCGCCGCAGAAAAGGTGACCCCGGAGACGATCAACTTCATGGCCAAATATGGGCGCGGGCTCATCTGCCTGGCCCTGACCGGTGAAAAATGCGACGCTCTCGATCTGCCGATGATGGTGGACAACAACCAGTCCTCCTTTGGCACCGGATTTACCGTCTCCATCGAAGCCCGGTGTGGCGTGACCACCGGCATTTCAGCCCACGACCGGGCCACGACGATTCACGCGGCCATCGCCGACGATGCCGATCCCCGGGACCTGGTCCGTCCGGGACACATCTTTCCGCTGCGGGCCAAGCAAGGCGGCGTCATTGTCCGGGCCGGACAAACGGAAGGGTCGGTGGACCTGGCCCGGCTGGCCGGCCTCAAGCCGGCCGGGGTCATCTGCGAAGTCATGGACGAAGACGGGACCATGGCCCGGATGCCGGCGCTGGAGAAGTTCAGCGAAGAGCACGGCATCGGCATCTGTACCATCGCCGATCTCATCGAATACCGGATGCGGACCGAATCGTTCGTCCACCGGGCCGCCGAGTCGGTGATTCCAACGGCCATCGCCGGCGAATTTGCCATCATCGTCTATGAAAACGAGCTGGACAACTTTCAGCACATCGCCCTGGTCAAAGGAGAAATCGATCCGGCAGAACCGGTGCTGGTCAGGGTCCACTCCGAATGCCTCACCGGAGACCTGTTCGGATCGTTGCGCTGCGACTGCGGTCCCCAGCTGCACAAGGCCATGCAGAAAATCGAGGAGGAGGGCAGGGGGGTGCTCCTTTACATCCGCCAGGAGGGCAGAGGAATCGGCCTGGTCAACAAGATCAAAGCCTATGCGCTCCAGGACGAGGGGCTGGACACCGTCCAGGCCAACGTGGAACTCGGCTTCCAGCCGGACATGAGAAACTACGGCATCGGGGCCCAGATTCTGGTCGATCTGGGGGTCCGGAAAATGCGGCTCATGACCAACAATCCGAAAAAGATGGTCGGCCTGGAAGGATACGGCCTGAGCATCGAGGAGCAGGTTCCCATCGAAATTCCGGCAAACGAGCACAACCGCTGCTATCTGGAATGCAAGAAGCTGAAAATGGGGCACCTGCTCAACATCGACGCCATCCCATAATCGAATCGCTGACGCGATTCGATTATTTGACGCGGCTTCGCCGCTTGAAACAATGGGTAAAAGAAAAAGCACACAAACGGGGAGCCGAACAAAGGAGGGGCAATGCCGAAAATACTGGAAGCCAACCTGCTGGCCGAGGGAAAGACCTTCGGCATCGTCGTGAGCCGGTTCAACGATTTCATCACCGAAAAACTGGTTTCCGGCGCCCTCGACGCCCTGATCCGCTCCGGGGCGTCGGATGACGACATCGAGATCGCCCGTGTGCCGGGCGCCTTCGAGATTCCCCTTCTGGCAAAGAAGATGGCCGCCTCCGGCCGCTACGATGCGGTGATCTGCCTCGGTGCGGTGATTCGGGGATCGACCCCGCATTTTGACTATGTCAGCGCCGAAGTCTCCAAGGGGATCGCCGTTGCCTCCATGGAGACGGGCAAGCCGGTTATTTTCGGGGTGGTCACCACAGACACCATCGAGCAGGCCATCGAACGGGCGGGAACCAAGGCGGGCAACAAGGGCTTTTCCGCGGCTATGGCAGCCGTGGAGATGGCCAACCTGATGCAGCAGCTGGATCGGCCATAGCCCATGGGCCACCGACGACGTTCGCGGGAGCTTGCAATGCAGGCGCTCTTTTACATGGACATCCAGGAGACCACGGACCCCGAGGCCCTGGAGCGGTTTTGCCGGTCTTTTCAACCGTCCCAGAAGGCGTTTGCCTTTTTCTCGGAGCTGGTCAACGGGGTTCTCCAAAATCGGCGGCGGATCGACCGGGTGATCGAGCGTTTTTCCAGCAACTGGAAAATGAGCCGAATGTCGTGCGTCGACAGAAACATCCTCCGGATTGCCGTTTACGAACTGCTGAACCGGTCCGACATTCCGGCAAAAGTTTCCATCAACGAAGCCATCGACATCGGCAAAAAATACGGCTCCGAAGAATCCGGTTCGTTCATCAACGGCATCCTCGACAGCATCCGACTCGCCTTCGAACAGAATCGCATCGAAGTCGAGGAGACCGGCCAGGCCGGAGAGGATCTTCACCCATGAAGAACGAAAGCGTCCCGACAACGCCGGATGATTTGTCCCGCCGCTGCCCTCGGCTGGGGGGTATGGTCGATTTCGGCTATTGCAGGACCCTGGGCGAAAACGGCCTTCCGTGCGTCAAGGTGCTCGACTGCTGGTGGGAAATCTTCGATGTGGTCGGTTTTTTTCGCCGGCACCTGGGCGACGCTGACTTTCAGAAAATCGCCGCAGCCAGGCCCAAGCCGAAAATCGCCAGCATTCTGGAAATCGTCGAGGAAGCCAAACGAAGGCTGGAAGATTAGTTAATTGGTCTATTGGTTGAGTGGTCAAATGGTTGAAGAGCTAAATGGTTTCAAAAAACCCGAATCGACCATTCAACCGGTTACCCAATCAACCAAATGAAAAAATAGGAAGAAGGGATTCCAAAATGATCATCAAATCCTTGGCCGTCGGCCCCATCATGGCCAACTGTTTCATCGTTGGATGTGAAAAAACCAAACAAGCCGCCGTCATCGACCCGGGAGACGAGGTCGACCGGATCTTGCTCACCCTTGCCGACGCAGGTCTGAAGGTGACGGCGATTTTGAATACCCACGGACATTTTGACCATGTCAGCGGCAACAGCCGCCTCAAATCGGCCACCGGCGCGCCGCTCATGATCCATCGGCTCGATGCGCCGATGCTCAAAAGCCTGTCTCAAAGCGCAGCGGCTTGGGGGCTTTCCGCCGAGGACTCCCCGGAACCGGACCGATTCCTGGAAGACAGCGACACGGTCTCCGTCGGCGAGATCACCTTCACGGTTCTTCACACACCGGGGCACACCCCCGGCGGCATCGCCCTCCACGCCGACGGCGCGGTGTTCGTAGGCGACACCCTCTTTGCCGGCTCCATCGGCCGCACCGACTTTCCCGGCGGCGACTACAATCAGATCATCGCCTCGATCCGGGAAAAGCTTTTCCCCTTAGGAGACGATGTGGTCGCCTACACCGGCCACGGCCCGGAGACCACCATCGGCCGGGAAAAGCGAACCAATCCTTTCGCGAAAATCCGGTGATGTATTTCGATCCTGTCGAGTTTGCAAGCCTGACATCTAATGTCGTATGTTCATTTTACGAAACGGTTCAACAAAATGTCTTCGACATTTCGACGTGAATCGATGACGGATAGGACAAAAACCATGGTATCGGCGATTCGATATACGATTCGCCAGGGAGGAACGATGATTTCCCGGTAGGTCGTTATGCCCTGATTTTTCAACTCCGGAACGATCCTGCCACGATCGGGCAGGGAGTAAAGATCGGAGGCTTTCCGCCTTATTTTGTTCAGCACCTGTTGTGCATTGTCCGGGCTATCATGGGCGATGTACTCCACAATCCGATTTAGATCGCCCTGTGCAGCGGCGGCCCAAAGTACCCGGTATCTTTTTTTCACCGCCTGCCTTCTTTGAGAAGCTTCTCGACTTCGTCAAAAACGGCTTCCTGCGGCTTTGCTCTGCCCTCGCGAATGTCGACCTCACCTTCTGCCATAAGCTTCAACATGCCGATCGCATTGCGCATCTCTTCATAACTTTTTGGATCCTGCATTACCGCCCGAGGCTCTCCGTTCTGTGTGATGATCACCGGCCGACGCGTTTCATTGACCTGATGGAGCAGGTCGGCTGCCCGCGATTTCAAGTAGGTGACCGGCTTGATGTCCGTTGTAATATTCATTGGTTTTCCCTCCGGTCCGAAAAAGGTACCACATTCGGGCCGAAAGTCAAGTGGGGGGATACGGTTGCCACAGCCAATGTCGGCCACCAGGGGAGCATGCGCGACGGCCGATCGTCATTCCAGACGCATTTATCCGCCTTTCAGCACGTGGTTCAAGGCCCTGGGAATCTGCCGAACGAGCGCCTCAACCTGGGTCGCCGGCGTGGGATTGGCCAGGCTGCCTGCCAGGCGGTTGACGCGAGCGGCCAGGATTGCCGCCTTGGAGACCGCCATACCGGAGGCAACGAGGGCGGCGGCCAGGCCGGTCAGGGTGTCGCCGGTGCCGCCCATTGCCTCCATGGCCGCGGATTTGGGTTCTCCCTCCGTCTCAAGCACGCCCCGTTCGTCGGCCAAGTAGTCTTTTTCCCCCTTGACCAGCAGGATCCGAGCCGCGTTTTCGTGGGCATAGGCCCGCGCGATCAGCTCTGGAACCCGCCCTTCTTCGTGGAGGATGAACCCCCGGGTATAAAACGGATGGGGTGCGGTTTCGTCGGCCAGAAACGCCAGCTCGCCCGCATCGGGGGTGAACAGGTCGTAGGCGCCGGCCTGTCCGCTCATCTTGGCGG